>JALFIM010000082.1 GCA_022775985.1 Prevotella sp. | reverse complement strand
TGAACCATTGATGCTTATGGCGAAGAAGGAGAATACTACCAAGAGCTTCGTGCTGCGCGTGGATGCCGACACGATGAATGCCATTGAGGCGTGGGCCGCTGATGAGTTTCGCAGCATCAACGGCCAGCTGCAATGGATTATCGCCGAGGCCCTGCGCAAGGAGGGCCGGCTCCCGAAGAAGCGCAAGGAGGGCGCATGACGGCGTGCGTCAAGGAGTGTTGCCGTTGAATGACAGTAAAGATATTAATCCCATAAAAGACAAAATAACAGTATATGAGAAATACAGACAATGCAATGCGCGATGCCTCATCAGGAGTAGACTTGAGGCAGGTGCGCATAGGACGCACGCCCGAGGGTACTGTGTTTGAGGCCGTGTGTGCGGTGCTGGTGCTCGTGTCGTGGGTGGCGGTGGTGGTGCTGTCGCTGCGTGGCGAGAGCACGGATGCCGGCGTGATGGTGCTGAATGCCGTTGGCGGCATGGTGGTCACGGTGCTGTGCCTGGCGGCCGCCTATCACCCGTTGTCCATGATAAACCTGCCGTTCAAGCCACGGACAGTGGGGCAGGTGGTGCTTATGAGCCGCATGGCACGCGTCATAGCCGTGGGCGTGGCGGTGCTGTCGCTGGTGCAGACATGCATGGTGGGCGGACTGTGCGGCGAGACCGTGCTGTGGATATGCCTCGCATGCCTTATCGTTGCGACACTCGTATGCACCCTGTCGGTATACCGTGCGGGCCGCGTTTTAATTCAAAATCACGAAAATAAACATATTTAAACATATCCGTAGGGCAAACATACAATCTTTTTTCATAACTTTGCACTAAGCAGGTAGGCCGTCACCCACAGGCCGTAGCCGCCGCATGGCACTCACGCATGTGTACTTCGTGGTATTGTGCGTGAGTGAGGTGTGGCGCGTGTGCGTTAGTAGGGTGCCGCCGCAGGGTGCGGTGCCGTGTGCGTGAAGGCTTGCCTATAACGATATTTACACCAGAAAATGAGTCGGCTCAACACGGTATTGGGGTTTATAGGTCATTACAGATACCTTATAGTGATAGTCATCGGAGTGGCGCTTGTGGGCTTCCTCGACGACAACAGCTTCATGCGCCGCATGCAGCTCGAGCTGCAGATAAGCGAGCTGGAGGAGGAGATAGAGAAGTACAGGGCTTCGGACATGGCCGCGCAGAGGCAGCTACGTGAGCTGCAGCGCAATCCGCACACGGTGGAGAAGATAGCACGCGAGCGGTATTTCATGAAGGCCGACGACGAGGACATATACGTGCTGAGCGACGACGAGAAACCTGAAACAGAGAATAATGAGACAACTGAGTAAATTGCAGAGCATGCTGCTCGTCGTGGGAGGGCTGCTGATGATAGCCGGGGCCGGCTGCTTCGCCCTCATGTGGCGGCAGAACGTGGCGTGCTGGGTGTACCTTCTTGGGGCATGCCTGTTCGGAGGCATGCAGCTCATGCAGGCATACGAGGGCCGCGACCACACCGTGCAGCGGCTGAAGAGGATAATGTCGGTGGCCGACATGTGCTTCGTGCTGTCGGGACTGCTGATGGTGGAGAACGTACACAGGTTCCTCATGCCGCTGTTCTCGAGCTATGTGGGCTACATGCAGCTCATATACAACAAGTGGGTGCTGCTGTTGCTCGTGGCGGCCATGCTCGAGCTCTACACCATGCTGCGCATATCGTCGGAACTGAACGGCAAATAATGGCGGCAATCAAAAAAAATACTAAAAGAGAGCCTGAATCTTTAAATAGGATAAAAAAATACACCATTGTTCGATTTTACATATTAACTTTGACGGTAAACAATAATTTGGCTATGAATAAAATCATCTACGCATTACTCGCAGTACTGGCGTTGACTTCATGTGCGAACACATACAACATAAGCGGTACGTCCAACGTGTCTACGCTCGACGGCCGCAAGCTGTATCTGAAGATTCTAAAGGACAACGATTTCAAGAACATTGATTCGTGTGACGTCGTGCATGGGCAGTTCCAGTTCAACGGTTCTTTCGACTCGGTGAGGATGGCCAACATCTTCATGGACGACGAGAGCGTGCTGCCGCTGGTGCTCGAGAGCGGAGACATAACTATAAAGATAGACAACACACAGCAGACCGTCAGCGGCACGCCGCTCAACGATGAGCTCTTCAAGTTCTTCAATAAGTACAACCAACTGAAGAGCCAGGAGGCGGAGCTCGTGCATACCCACGACCGCGCCATTATGGATGGCAGCAACATGGACGTGGTGAATGCCAAGCTCAATGCCGAGGCCGCACGCCTCACCAAGCAGGAGGACGACCTCGTGACCAACTTCGTGACGGAGAACTTCGACAACGTGCTCGGCCCGGGCGTGTTCTTCATGGTTACGATAGGCAACCAGTACCCGGAGCTCACGCCCTGGATTGAGGACATCATGAGCAAGGCCACCGACAAGTTCAAGAACGACCCCTACGTCAAGGACTACTATCAGAAGGCGCAGGAGAACCAGGCCATCATGAACGGCATGAAGGACTCACCTGCTCCCGCAGCCGCTCCTGCCGCACCGGCACCCATGCCCGAGGGCGTAGCGCCGGCCCCTACGCCCAACGACTTGGCAAAGCCCGTGGAGTGACGCGGCCCTGCGGCCTGTGCGCCGCCACCGCTGCCTCGCGGCAAGCAGGGGCATGACAACGCATCAAATGATATTTACCGATAAGACAGAACGCCTGCCGCAGAAGAATAGACATACTCTGTAGCAGGCGCTCTCTTGTATATACACGTCATAAAAAAGCAAAGACAATGAGACTGCTCATCAAGAATGGAGTCACGGTCAACGAGGGAGTGGAGGCCGTGCGCAGCATCATCATAGCCGAGGGGCGCATCGCCGCCGTGGTGCCGCCATCGGAGACACCTGCCGACAACGGCTTCGACAGGGTGGTGGACGCGTCAGGCGGCTACGTGCTCCCGGGACTTATAGACTGCCACGTACACTTCCGCGAGCCCGGACTCACCTCCAAGGCCGACATGGAGAGCGAGAGCCGTGCCGCCGCCTATGGTGGCGTGACATCGTATTTCGACATGCCCAACACCGTGCCGCAGACCACATCGGCCGGCGCATTGGCCGACAAACTGCGTCTGGCGGCCGCCAAGAGCCACGTAAACTACGCCTTCTTCATAGGCGCGACCAACGACAATATAGACGAGCTGCGGTCGGTAGACCCACACACCGTGCCTGGCGTGAAGCTCTTCATGGGCTCCAGTACCGGCAACATGCTCGTAGACCGCGAGGCCGCACTGCGCCGCATATTCTCGGAGATACGCCTCCCCGTGATGACGCACTGTGAGGACACGGCCATCATCAACCGCAACATGGTCGATGCCAAGAGCCGTTTCGGCGACGACCCCGACGTGTCGCACCATCCCTTTATACGCAGTGAGGAGGCGTGCTACGAGTCTACGCGCCTTGCCGTGAGCCTCGCCAGACAGTACGGCACGCGTCTGCACGTGGCGCATATCACCACAGCGCGTGAGCTGCAGCTATTCGGCCACGACCCCAACATCACCGCCGAGGCCGTGGTGGCGCACCTCATGTTCTCGTCGGCCGACTACGAGCGGCTCGGCACACGCATCAAGTGCAACCCCGCAGTGAAGTCTGTCGCCGACCGCGACGCACTGCGACACGCGCTCACCGATGGCCGCATAGCCACCGTGGGCACCGACCATGCGCCGCATCTGCTTGCCGACAAGCAGGGCGGATGCGCCAAGGCGGCGTCGGGCATGCCCATGGTACAGTTCTCGCTGGTGGCCATGCTGCGCCTTGTAGACGAGGGCGTGCTGCCCATGACGCGCCTTGTGGAGCTGATGTGCCACAATCCTGCGCGGCTGTTCGGCGTGCGCGGACGCGGATTCCTGCGCGAAGGCTGCCATGCCGACATCGTGGTGGTGCGGCGCGGCGAGTCGTGGCGGCTCACGGCCAGTGACGTACAGAGCAAGTGCGGATGGAGTCCGCTGGAGGGATATGAGTTTGCGTGGCGCGTATGCCAGACCGTGTGCAACGGCGAGGTGATATACGACGACGGCAAGTTCTGCCCCGACAGCCGCGGACAGCAGATAATGTTCAGGTGACAGCGTGCGGCTACCCCACGCACACACCACTATACATAACAGCGTGTGGGGCATGAGCGGCCGGCATGTACGGATGGCCGCGCACCCACAGCAATCGTTTTTCAGCAGATGAGGACAATCCTTACGTTCGACATCAGTGATGTAGCGCCATACATCAACTGGATGTACTTCTACTTCGCATGGGGCCTGTCAGGCAAGCCCGAGGCCGAGAAGGCACGCCTGCGCGGCGATGCCGACGACATGCTCACGCGCATGTCGGCCCACTACAAGACCCATGCCGCCTTCGGACTGTATGATGCCAATGCCGACGGTGACGACATACTGGTAGGCGGACAGCGCATACCCATGCTCCGACAGCAGCACCCCGAGTCGGCGGACAAGTCCTGCCTGTGCCTCGCCGACTACGTGCGGCCGCTCTCGCAGGGCATCCCTGACAAGATAGGAGTGTTCGCCGCCACCGTAGACAAGTCCATGGAGTGCGACTACCGTGGCGACGACTACCTGCGCATGCTGGCACAGACGCTGGCCGACAGGCTGGCCGAGGCCACCGTGGAGCGGCTGCACGAGCAGGTGCGCCGCACGCTGTGGGGCTATGCTCCCGACGAGCACCTTACGCTCAGCGAGCTGCATGCCGAGAAGTTCCGTGGCATACGCCCTGCCGTGGGCTACCCGTCGATGCCCGACACGAGCATGAACTTCGTGCTCGACAGCATACTCGGGTTCTCCGACATAGGCATACGCCTCACCGCATCGGGGGCCATGATGCCCCATGCCTCGGTGAGTGGACTGATGTTCGCGCACCCTGAGGCACGCTATTTCAACTTAGGAAAAATAGACGAGGAGCAACTCCGCGACTACGCGCGGCGCCGTGGCGTGCCCGTGGAGCTCATGCGGCGGTTCCTCGCCGGGTCTATACAGTGATGAACATGATAGCACGCATATCCATACTCCTGTTCGTGGTGATACTCTTGCCCGACATATACATATACCGCCGTCATCTCTGCCGCCGTGCGTTGCCGCCACTGTGGCAGCGCGTGCTGTGGTGGGTGCCGTGCTGGGCGTTGCTCATAGGCACGGCGGCCATGTGCAGCGTGCGCGGCTTCGCGCCCACAGACCAGCGGTGGCTCGGCCTCTATCTGGTGGCGGTGACGGTGCTGGCGGTGCCAAAGGCGGTGTTTGCCATGTGCTCACTCGTGGGCCGTGGCGTGGCGTGGGCGTTGCGCTCGCGCCGCAATTATGGCGTGGCAGTGGGGACAGTACTGTCAGTGGTCACGGCTGCGGCAGCCGTCTATGGCTTCACCCTCGGCACAAGGCAACTGGTGGTGAGGCACGTAGACATCAGCCTTGACGGTCTGCCGCCGGCCTTCGAGGGCTACCGTATAGTGCAGTTGTCTGACATACATGCCGGCACACTGCCCGAGGGACTGCTCGGACGGGCCGTAGACAGCGTGAATGCCGCCCGTGCCGATGCCGTGATGTTCACAGGCGACTTGCAGAACATGGAGCCGTCGGAGCTCACGAGTTGCAGCGCCGACCTGCGGCGGTTGCGTGGACGCGACGGCGTATTTGCCGTGCTCGGCAATCACGACTACTCCATGTATGTGTCGGCCAGTGCCGCCGTGTGTGCCGACAACGAGCGTCGGCTGCGTGAGGCGGAGCGCGGCTTCGGCTGGAGGCTGCTTGCCAATGCGCACAGCGTGGTGCGCCGTGGCAGCGACTCCATAGTGGTGGCTGGCACGGAGAATGACGGCCGTCCGCCATTTCCCTCGCGTGCCGACTACGGCCGTGCGCTGGACGGGGTGGGGCACGGCACCTTCGTGGTGATGATGCAGCACGACCCGTGGGCGTGGGAGACCTCGGTGCTTCCGCGTACCAGTGCGGCCCTCACACTCAGTGGACACACGCATGGCGGACAGATGAGCGTCATGGGGTGGCGGCCCACCATGCTCGTGGACAGGGAGGACTGCGGACTGTACCGCCGTGGCGGCCGTGCGCTGTACGTGTCGTCGGGACTTGGCGGCTTCGCACCGTTCCGCCTGAACATGCCTCCAGAGGTAGTGGTCATCACGCTGCATGCCAGACACTGCGGCCATGCAGCGGATGCGGGACTTGAGAAAGACAGATAAGCAAACAAAAACATACAGTTATGAAGTACATATATCGCATTTACCAACTGTGCATCGCCGTGCCGGTGATAGCACTCGGCACCCTTATCACCGCCATAGTGGTGACGGTGGGCTGCACGTTAGGGAACGGACATTTCTGGGGATACTATCCCGGCAAACTGTGGGCGCGGCTGATAGTGCGCATGATGCTCCTGCCTGTGACCGTGGAGGGACGCGAGAATCTGCAGCCGGGATGCTCATACGTGTTCGTGGCCAACCATCAGGGGGCTTTCGACATATTCCTCATATACGGCTACCTCAACCGCAACTTCAAGTGGATGATGAAGCGTCAGCTGCGCAACATTCCGTTTGTGGGCAGGGCCTGTGAGGCTTCGCACCAGATATTCGTAGACAAGCGCGGCCCTGCCAAGATACGCGAGACCTACGACAAGGCGCGTGCCACGCTGCGCGGTGGCATGTCGCTGGTGGTGTTTCCCGAGGGGGCACGCACCTTCACGGGCCACATGGGCGTGTTCAAGCGCGGCGCGTTCATGCTTGCCGACGACATACAGTTGCCCGTAGTGCCGATAACCATCAACGGCTCGTTCAATGTGATGCCACGCATGCGCGACATGAAGTGGGTGGTATGGCATCCACTGCACCTCACCATACACAAGCCCATAGAGCCGCAGGGGCAAGGTGCCGACAACATACGCATGATGGAGCAGCAGAGCTACGAGGCCGTGATGAGCGGACTCGATGAGGAGTACAAGGGATTCGTGGAGAATCCAGACCAGTGACTTGTCAGCATGTGTTAGAGATGTGCAGATACTTGTTTTGCAATGTAGCCTGTACGGTTCTGCTGTATGGCTGTGGTTATAAATAGAAAGGAGGGCGAATCGCAATGCGATTCGCCCTCCTTTGGCTTATGATATTTTATGTCAGGAGAGCCACTTGTGCTGTCCTGACGGCACTATGTGCGAGCTGCTTACTTGTCTTTCTTGCCGAATATGGAGAAGTGTACGTAGCGTTTGGGGTGAGACTTGAGGTCGAGGAGCAGGTTGTTGGCACTGGTTACAGTGTTGTTGAGGTTGTTGTAGAGCGAGGGGTCGGTCATGAGGCGGCCGAGGAAGCCCTCGCTGCTGTTGAGCTTGGCGGTCATGCTCTCCACGTTGGCTATGGTCTGGTCTACGTGCTGCATGGTGGTCTGCAGGTCAAGGCTGGCAAGATTTGATGTCACCGTCTCTGTATTGTCGAGCACGCGGTCGGCCTTGGCCATCATGCCCGGCACGGAGCGGTTGACGTTGGTCATCAGTGTGTTGAGCTGCTGGGTGGATGTGGAGAGGTTGGCCGTTATGGTCTCCACATTCTTCAATGACTGCCGTATGGCAGGGTCGGCGAGAATGGCGTTGAGGCTCGTCATTATGCTGTCGAGCTTGGGCAGTATGCGCTCCACGGTGGGTATCATGGCCTGGAGCTGTCCCATGGCTCCGCTGCTTATCACGCCCTTTATCACGTCGCCGGGGTTGACCCGCTCGCGTGGGTTGTTGGCCATGAGCAGGTTTATCTTCACGTTGCCGAGCATGTCGCTCTCTATCTCTGCGGTGCTGCCGGCGGGTATGCGCAGCTGCTTGTCCACGCCGATGAGCACTTGCGGTGCCCTCTTGTGTGAGTAGTCGTAGTCTATCTGCTTCACCACTCCCACCTTGTAGCCGTCGGCATACACGGGGCTTGACGATGAGAGGCCGGTGATGTCCTCAAACTCTACGTAGTAGTCGGTCTCGGACGAGAATATGTTCAGTCCCTTCAGGAAGTTCATTCCGAAGAACAATACTGTCACTCCTACTATCGCAACGAGTGCGATGCGTACTTCTTTTGTAAAGTATTTCATAAATAAGGTGTTATTTGTTTCTGTTTTGCTTAAACTCTCTTATTGCCGCGTTGACATCCATCTTGTTGCCGTCCTTGAATGCTATGATGAAGCACGACGGGAACTTCTCGATGATGGTCTTGCGCAGCCTGTATATCTCATTGTAGTTGGCCGACTCGCCGTAGGTGTACTTGTAGCTGCCGTTCTCGGTGTAGTGGCTGCACCCCGAGAGCCCTTTCAGCAGTGGGTCGCCCTCCCTGAGCTTGCGCGATGCCACGAGTATCTGTATCTTGAACACCGGCACGCTGGCTTTCGCGGCAGTCCCGGCCTCGGGCTGTGGCTTGCGGCTTGTGGCCTGAGGCTTGCTGTCAGCGGCTTTTTGCCTGTCGCCTGCCGTCTGTGGCTTGCTGTCAGCGTCTGCCATGGCCGTGCTGTCGGCGTGCGTCTCGGCCTTGACGGCGGCACGCCTGCGTGCGGTATGGGTGTCGGCTGGTGCTGCCGCTGTGCTGTCGGCGGCCTGGTTGATGTGGGCATAGCCCTTGCCGCCGGTCTCGTCGAACATTATTATGCCGTCGTCGCCAGTAGCGGGCTGCGGTGTGTCGCGGCGCGTCTGCTGTGTGGCACGGCGTGTCTGGGATGTCTCACGGTGCGTAGGCGGCGTGTCTGCGGCACGGCGTGCAGTGCCGCGCGTGCTCTTGGCAGGTCTGTCTGATGCCACTGGGGTGGGTATGGCCATGTCGGCACCGCTGTGCTCGGCTACGAGCGGCATGCGTGAGCTGTCGGCCGTGGCCGCAGGTGTGCTGTCATCGGCCTTGTCGGCGGCACGTGTGGCGGTGCCGCTGCCGCTGTCGTCGGCCGGCAGGATTACCGACTGCGCCTTGTATGGTATCTCCGCGCTGAGGTTCTGCTTGTTCTTGTATTCGGCGAAGGCGTTGTATATGCCGCGTGCTATCTTGTCTACGCTGGCGGCATCGGTGAGCACACGCTCCTCGTCGGCGGTGGTGATGAATCCGAGTTCTATGAGACAGGCCGGCATGGAGGTGAGGCGCAGCACCGCGAAGTTGTCCTGGTGTACGCCCTTGTCGGGACGGCCGGCCATGCTGCA
Source organism: Prevotella sp. (assembly GCA_022775985.1). GTDB lineage: Bacteria > Bacteroidota > Bacteroidia > Bacteroidales > Bacteroidaceae > Prevotella. Next base: position 45,687 of record JALFIM010000082.1, on the reverse strand, counting down.
CACGCTGCGTTGCAGCATCTTGGCGAAGGCCACGCTCTGCTGCATGTTGTGGTCTTGCACGAATTCAAACATTATGTTGCTCTCGGGGGAGTTGGGGTCGTAGCCTACGTAGTGCTGGCGGTAGTCTTTCTCAAGCAGTATCACGGAGTTTTCGCGCTTGGCCACGTCGAGGTTCATCTGCTTTCCGTGCGACCGTCCGTCGCCGAGCGTGTAGGTCTCGAAGCCCCTCGCCACCTTGCCGCCGGGCAAGGCGTTGGTGTGTACGGATATGAATAGGTTGGCTTTGTTGCGGTTGGCTATCTCGGCACGCTCGTACAATGGCACGAACACGTCGGTCTTGCGCGTGTACACCACCCTCACGTCGGGGCAGTTGCGCTCCACGTATCTGCCGAAGGCGAGCGCCACGCTGAGGTTTATGTTCTTCTCGTAAGCCTTGGAGCCCTTGGCCCCGGAGTCGTGTCCGCCGTGACCGGCGTCGATGACAAGCGTGAAACGTTTGTCGGCAGCGTGAGATGACGCGCCGACTGCTATCATGATGACCGCGAACAGTAGCCTAATAAATCTCATAAACAATCATAAACATGATGTACACAAAATGTTTGTGCAAAGTTAGTTAATAAAAGTGGAAACCACAAACAATAATTTAGTTTTTTCGACAGGCATCCCTGTCTGTGGCCTGACGGGTGCCGCCTGTGTGGCGCATGGCGGCGTCAGCAGTCGCCGCGCCGCATGGTCAGCTCCACGCCGGCACCGTCGCAGTCGGCACCCATGGGCGGATTGAGCTTCACCATCCTCACGGTCACGGCCATCACCGTGTCGAAGTCGGCCATGATGCGGCGGCAGATGCGTCCCACCACGTGCTCAAGCAGGGCCGACGGTGTGTGCATCTCCTCGCGCACCACGTGGCATACGGCGGCATAGTTGAGCGTGTCGGCCACGTCGTCGCTGTCTATGGCCGCGCCGAGAGGGCATTCGGCAGACACGCTCACGGTGTAGTCGTTGCCCGTGAGACGCTCCTGTGGCAGCACTCCATGGTAGGCATGAAGGCGGATGTTGCTTACGAACACCCGTCCGTATAGCTGTTGTGACATAATAAAAGGTAGTTGAAAACGTGATGATACAGCAGCGGCAGTACCCGACAGTGGCTGAACACATCATCGGATACTGCCGCCATGCATGTCATATAGTGATATGTTGTGACGTAGCTTCTATCCACATCTCGACGCACCGCAGTTCTTGCATATCAGGCATCCCTCCTGATATACGAGGGTCTCCTGTCCGCAGTTGGGGCATACGAGCCCTTTGGCCTCGGTGCCATCGGTTATATACTTCTTCAGGGCACGCTCCACGCCTACCTTCCATGTGTTGATACTCTCGTTCTTCAGTTGCAGTGAGCCTACGAGCTTTATCACGTGGTCTATGGGCATGCGGTAGCGCAGCACGCCTGATATGAGCTTCGCGTAGTTCCAGTACTCCGGGTTGAACTTCTCGCTGAGCCCCTCCACGGTGGTCTTGTAGCCGCGCTTGTTCTCGAACTGGAAGTCGTAGCGGTGCGAGCCGTCCTCGTTGGTCTGCTTGATAATCTTGCCCTTGGTCACGGTCTTGGGCAGTGAGATGCCCTCCTCGTCGTCTTGCAGGCCGGTGAATATCTCGTATGGATAGCCGTCGAGCAGTCCGACGAATGCCACCCACTTCTCCTTGTTGTTCTGGAAGCGCACCACGTCGCATGCCAACTCCTTGGGACGCACCTCCACTACGTTGGCGTGTCGGCGCAGACGCGTGTCATCGGGCTTCTTCTCCTCCTTCTTCTTGTCCTTCTTGCTTACCGACACCATCACTCCCGAGCGGCTTCCGTCGCGGTATATGGTGCAGCCCTTGCAGCCCGAGCGCCATGCCTCGACGTACAGTTTGTTGACGAGAGCCTCGTCTACGTCGTTGGGAAGGTTCACCGTCACGCTGATGCTGTGGTCCACCCATTTCTGTATGGCACCCTGCATGCGCACCTTCATGAGCCAGTCTACGTCGTTGGCCGTGGCCTTGTAGTATGGCGAGCGTGCCACGAGAGCGTCTATCTCCTCCTGGGTGTAGCGTTTCTGCGTGTCTATGCCGTTGACGCGCATCCACTCAAGGAACTTATGGTGATATACGATGAACTCCTCAAACGAGTCGCCCACCTCATCTACGAAGTCTACATGCACCCCGGCATCATTGGGGTTGACCTTGCGTCTGCGCTTGTACACGGGCATGAACACAGGCTCTATGCCGCTTGTGGTCTGCGTCATGAGGCTCGTGGTGCCTGTCGGGGCTATGGTAAGGCAGGCTATGTTGCGGCGGCCATAGCGCACCATGTCGGCATACAGCTCGGGTGAAGCCTCCTTTATGCGCAGCACGAACGGGTTGTCTTTCTCGCGTGCGGCATCGTATATGGCGAACGCTCCGCGCTCCTTGGCCATGACTACTGAGCTGCCGTATGCGCTGAGAGCCAACGTCTTGTGTACCTCTACGCTGAAGTCGGTGGCCTCTTGCGTGCCATAGCGCAGCCCCATGGCGGCTATCATGTCGCCCTCGGCGGTGATGCCTACGCCCGTGCGGCGGCCCTTGCTGCTCTTGGCCTTTATCTTCTCCCACAGATGACGCTCCGTCTCCTTCACCTCATCAGACTGCGGGTCGCGGCTTATCTTCTGGAGTATGGCGTCTATCTTCTCTATCTCAAGGTCTATGATGTCGTCCATCATGCGCTGGGCTATGGCCACATGCTGGCGCAGTTTGTCGAAGTTGAACGTAGCCTCGGGCGTGAACGGATGCTCCACATAGCTGTATAGGTTGACGCTTATCAGCCGGCATGAGTCGTAGGGGCACAGCGGTATCTCGCCGCATGGGTTGGTGCTGACGGTGCGGAAGCCGAGGTCGGCGTAGCAGTCGGGTATGCTCTCGCGCAGTATGGTGTCCCAGAACAGCACTCCTGGCTCCGCGCTCTTCCATGCGTTGTGTACTATCTTCTCCCACAGACGCTTTGCCGACACCTCCTTGCTGATGGCAGGGTGGGGAGAGTCTATGGGAAACTGCTGCGTGTATGGCTTGTCGTCTATGGCATCACGCATGAAATCATCGTCTATCTTCACCGATACGTTGGCACCAGTCACCTTGCCTTCAGTGAGCTTCGCATCTATGAACGCCTCGCTGTCGGGGTGCTTTATGCTCACGGTGAGCATCAGTGCGCCGCGCCTTCCGTCCTGCGCCACCTCGCGTGTGGAGTTGCTGTAACGCTCCATGAAGGGCACAAGGCCCGTGGAAGTGAGTGCGGAGTTGTTTACAGGCGACCCTTTCGGCCTCAGTTGCGACAGGTCGTGGCCCACACCTCCGCGCCGCTTCATGAGCTGCACCTGCTCCTCATCGATGCGCATGACGGCCCCGTAGGAGTCGGCATCGCCGTCGAGACCTATCACGAAGCAGTTGCTCAGTGATGCTATCTGGTGGTCGTTGCCGATGCCTGTCATCGGACTGCCGGCCGGGATGATGTACTTGAAGTGGTCGAGCAGCCCGAATATCTGCTCAGCAGACATCGGATTGGGATATTTCTTCTCTATACGCGCTATCTCGTTGGCTATGCGCCAGTGCATCTGCTCGGGCGTATTCTCGTATATGTTGCCGAAACTGTCCTTCATGGCATACTTGCTTACCCACACGCGTGCGGCAAGCTCGTCGCCACCGAAATAGTCAAGCGATGCCTTATAGGCTTCATCGAAAGTGTATGTCTTGTTGGTTTCCATCAATAAAAAATGCTTTCTCTGGTTTTATAGGTTGCAAAACTACTATTTTTATTCCATATAATAAAACCTTGTGTGTGCCATTTTCAAAAAAACTGTGTTGCCTACCGTCGCGCCATGCCGCTGATTATGGTATGCCATGTTGCTGATTATGGCACGCCATATAGCTGGTTACAGTATGCCATACTGCATCTTACGCATGCCGCGATGGTGAGTGTAGTGTTATGGATAGACGGTACTTACCACCCAGATGTGGAGCCTCCGCCGCCTGTGGAACCTCCTCCAAAGCTGCCGCCAGACAGTCCGCCACCGCCTCCAGAGCCGCCTAACATCGCGCCAAGGACAGCACCTGCGGCGAGTCCGTTGTCATCGTCCTGCTCATCATCGCGAGTTATGACATGTCCGCAGTTGGGACAGGCGTATGTAGTGCGTATGATGGTCTTGCGTCGGCCGCGTCCGAGGTTCACCGTCATTCGTTTTTCGCTCGTCTTGCGCATGCCTTTCTTGCCGCACTTCGGGCATTTCTGCTTGCTGCCGATGGCCACGATTATCCCAGCCATTACTATGATGGCAATCAGCACGATGGTAAAAGCCAGTATGTCGTCGTCGCCGTCATCATCGGGAGCGTCGGGTTGCATGCTGCCGTCGAGCACCGACACGGCGGCACGCACGCCGTCTACCATGCCTTTGTCCCATTCGCCGCGCTTGAAGGCGGGCACCATCTGCTGCATCTGTATGCGCTTTGACATGGCATCGGTCATCGTACCCTCAAGTCCGTAGCCAGTGGTGAACCTCACCTTGTGCTGGTCCATGACGAAGAGTATGAGCAGACCGTTGTCGGACTTCTTCTTGCCTATGCCCCATGAGCGGAACAGTTCGTGTGCGAAGTCGAATATGTCGGCATCGCCTATGGTGGGCATCATCACCACGGCCGTCTCTATGCCCGTGCTCTTCTCGAGCCTTCCGAGCATGCTGTTGATGCTGTCGCGTGCCGCTGCCGACAGTATGTTGCCGCTGTCGCTGACATACTGGCTCGCGTCCTTGAGCCGCACGTTAGGCACGTCGGCCACGCTGACGTCGGCCATGCCCACTACGGGCATGAGCATCAGCACCCATGCGAGCAGCATGCTCCGCCATGCGGCGGAGCGGCACGCGCCATTGCTACGATGTGAAGTCATGTGTACGGCGGATTAGAATTCCACTTTCGGGGCTTTCTCGGCACCGGCCTCCGCCTCGAAGTAGTTGTGCTTCTCGAATCCGAACATCGAGGCGAGTATGCTTTTCGGGAATCTGCGTATGGCCACGTTGTACTCCTTGGCAGTGTCGTTGAAGTCTTTGCGGGCCACGTTGATGCGGTTCTCCGTGCCCTCGAGCTGCGACTGCAGCTCGAGGAAGTTCTCGTTGGCCTTGAGCTGCGGATAGTTCTCCGTTATGGCGAGCAACTTGCCGAGCGCGGTAGTCACGTCGCCCTGTGCCTTCTGATATGCCGCGAGCTGCCCGGGAGTGCAGTTGGCGGGGTCTATGCGCACCTGTGTGGCCTGTGAACGGGCCTGCATCACGGCCTCAAGTGTCGACTTCTCGTGCGTGGCATAGCCCTTCACGGTGTTCACGAGGTTTGGTATGAGGTCGCTGCGGCGTTGGTACTGAGTCTCCACGTTGGCCCATTTGTTGTTCACGTTCTCGTCCATTGATACGAGACTGTTGTAGCCTCCGATGCCCCACATCACTATTATGGCCACCACCGCTATTACGATGATGAGGCCCATGTTCTTCGGTTTCTTCATATTGCTTATTGTTTTTTGTTGTTCACTTGTTTATGGTACACCTTTGTTTATATAAAGGGGTATGCCTGTCATTTGGCATATCCCACGGGATTGTTCATGAGCAGGAGCTGAGAAGGCTTGAGCTTCAGCAGCTTTGTGAGCCCGTCGTAGTCCATTGACGCGCGTGGCACGGTGACGAGTCCGCAGCCGGAGCAGAACAGCGATATGTTTTGCGACACGGCACCGGCATCTACTGCGGCCATGAGCCGTGTGCGGTCGTCGGTCTTTCCAAACCGAGAGAGGTCTGACACCATGACCAGCGACACCGGGAACGACCTCACGAAGTCCTGTCCTCCGGCCACAAGTCCGCGATGGTCACCCTTGGCCACGAGCACGAGTTTGTGGCTCTTGGCATCATAGAGGTACGCTCCCGACTCCATCACCACATATATGTCTATGTCCTGGCGGTTGAGAGCCGATGGTGCCGTGCGCTTGCCGTCGGCGCGGTTCACGCCATTGGCGGCCCACAGCAGGTCAGACAGGTCGGCGGCCGACAGTGCCTTGCCGTTGCACTCACGTGTGGAATGCCTGTCGGCGAGGGTCTGCATGATGCTGTTGCCGCGCTTCATGTCGGGCTGGTTGAGTACTATGTCGCCGGCCGACTGCGCCATAGAGGCGGCGGCCCACAGCGAGAGTGTGGTAAGGAGTATCTTTCTCATAACCTGTCTTTTTATGATTCTTGTCCGCAACGCCATGCCGTGCTGCGCCATATCGTCACGCCATGCCGTCATTGTCAGGCGTGTGTCGGCAGCCGCAGCAGGACATTGCCGTTGCAAAGTTAGCGTATAAAACCCTATGAAACAAAATCGGAAAAGTTAAAAAACATCATTTTCCGTCATAGCCGTGTGGCATACTGCCTGTGCCACACGGCTATGAGCCTTCGGTTATTGGAACTCCACGCGGTAGATGTCGCCCTTCACCGTCTGCAGTAGTATGTACTCATCGTTGTACACATCGCAGTCCTCAAGTTCGTTTTTAGTAGAGCGTGTCATGTCGATGGCGTTTTCCAGGCGGTGCGTTGTGAGTCCCACTACGTACATGATGCTTGGGCGTTCTGCCGTGCCAAAGCCCGTGGGCATGAACAGACGGTCGTTGCTGACGCATAGCCCCTGGCCGATGAGCGGGTTGAGATTTACGTTGTGCGAGTCCTCTATGTAGAAGAAGTCGATGGCCTGCTCGCGGCGCAGCGTCACGTCGCGGCCTTCCGACAGTTTGGGCAGACGGAATATGATGACAGCATGGCGGTTGTCGGGCGCGTCGTTGTTCACGGTGTTGCCGTAGCCTATGAGCAGATTGTTGAAGCGGTCTACGGTCCATTGCAGGGCATACCCGAATATCTTGTCGGCATCATCGAGGTATATCGTCTGCACGGTGGTAGACTTATCCATGCCGAGCCGTTCCACGAAGCACACGTCCTTGCGTCCGTTGTACGGCTCGCGTGCCGCCTGGCTGACGTAGAGCACGGGCATCGGGTCGGCGGCATCGGCTTTCTCAGTGCCGAAGGCGGCCACGTTGGAGTGGTTTACGCGGTTGTTGCTCGCCAGTTTGTAGGTGGTGAGCTGCTTGAGTGTGTTGCCGTCGTATGTGCTTATGTTGCAGATACCTGAGTTCTGGAGGCTCACCACGTAGTTGCCATGCACGGCCATGCCCTGGAAACCTTCCCCTGTCATGCCTTTCACCGTGCCCACCAGTGAGCAGCGGTAGGGGTGATGTCCTATCTGTATTCTCGGGCCTGTGTATGTGTATGTCTGTGTGGTGGCAGTGGCGGCGGCCTTCGGCTTTCTCACATGGCGGTTGCCGGTGGATTGTGCTGCCGATGTGGTGGCCACTGCGAGCAGTACCGACATGGCGATGGTGCGTAATGTGGTGCCTGATGCGTTTCTCACTTGCTGATGACAACGGCTGTTGTCGCGGTTCTCTTTGATTCTAAGCATGTTGTACATGATATTATAGGTATTGATGATTCAGTCTGCCGCAAAGTTACTAAATCATAGGCTAACAGGCAAACGAATGCCCGAAAAACATCACGTGCGCAGCGATATCCGTCATGAGCATGCAGCAAGTACGGCACCATGACCACGTGCTTGGCGTGCCGTCATGGTGCCGTACCTCATGTTGCCGTATGTCGTTACGGCCTATTTCTTGGCCGGCGTGTCCACCACTTTCCATATCAGGGCGGCCAGTGCCGCGCCGATCAGTGGCCCTACGATGAATATCCACAGGTTGGTGAGAGCCGTGCCGCCCTCAAACAGTGCCGGGCCGATGCTGCGTGCCGGGTTCACCGACGTGCCGGTGTAGCGTATGCAGCACAGGTGTACGAGCACGAGCGACAGACCAATGGCCAGTCCTGCGAAGTTGTTGGTGGCACCGTTGGTCTTGGATGTGGCGCCGAGCACCACGAGCACGAACACGCACGTGAAGAACACCTCTGCCAGCAGACCGCCGAGTGGCGCAATAGTGGTAGCGCCGTTTAGCTGCAAGTCGTTGGCTCCCGTGCCCGTGAGTCCGGCTGTGGAGGTGAGCACCCACAGCACGGCCGCGCCTATCACGCCGCCGATGACCTGATAGACGGCATACATGGCGGCATCCTTGCCGCTCATCCTGCCGCTGAGATACACTCCGAGCGTTATGGCGGGATTGATGTGGCATCCTGATATACCGCCTATGGTGTAGGCCATTGCCACTACGGCCAGGCCGAACGCCATAGCCGTGCCCACTACCGTGGCGGCATCGCCATTGTTGCAACCGAGGCTCACGGCGGCACCGCAGCCCATGAGTACGAGCACCATCGTGCCGAACATTTCTGCTAAATACTTCTTCATAATAGCTTGTGTTTTTTTGAATATTGTCAGGTTCTTATATTGGAATACTCTCAGTAGTATATATAATAATAGGTGTAGGCGCATAATGATAGGCCAGTCCGCATACATGTGGCAGACCTTCGGCATGGCCCGATGCTGCAAATGTACGAATAAATCCTTGATGCGGCAAACTTTTACGGGCCGAAAATTTTTCTCCACATGATGTGCATTTGCCGTAGCATGCCGCACCGTATCGGCATGGTGGGGCCAACCCCGCCCTGCGGCAGAAAAATAGGATGCTGGAATTGGCGTAATTGCGGAAAAACTATTAACTTTGCATCAGCCTACACCACAGGCCGCACGCATGGCGCTGCGCCATGGCTGTGGGGGCACGTATTATAGCAAACACATCAAGACATATCAAAAATAACATTATGGCTAAAACACCAGAGTTCAAGTATGCTCCTATGTTCCAGTTGGGCAAGGACACTACCGAATACCGTCTGCTTACCAAGGAAGGCGTAAGCACGGCTGAGTTTGAGGGCAAGACCATCCTCAAAGTATCAAAAGAGGCTCTCACGCTGCTCGCACAGCAGGCTTTCCACGACGTGGAGTTCATGCTGCGCCGCGAGCACAACGAGCAGGTGGCCAAGATACTCACCGACCCCGAGGCATCGGAGAACGACAAGTATGTGGCCCTGCAGTTCCTCCGCAATGCCGAGACTGCCGTCAAGGGCATCCTGCCTTTCTGCCAGGACACCGGCACGGCCATCATACACGGCGAGAAGGGACAGCGCGTATGGACCGACTTCGAGGACGAGGAGGCTCTCTCGCTCGGCGTGTACAACACCTACACGCAGGACAACTTGCGCTACTCGCAGAACGCTCCGCTCAACATGTACGACGAGGTGAACACACGCTGCAACCTCCCTGCGCAGATAGACATCGAGGCCACGGAGGGCGACGAGTACCGCTTCGTGATGGTGGCCAAGGGCGGTGGCTCTGCCAACAAGACCTATTTCTACCCCATGACCAAGGCCACCATACAGAACGAGGGCACGCTCCTGCCTTTCCTCGTGGAGAAGATGAAGAGCCTCGGCACGGCAGCCTGTCCTCCTTATCACATAGCTTTCGTCATAGGAGGCACCAGCGCGGAGAAGAACCTGCTCACCGTGAAGCTGGCATCCATCAAGTACTACGACGCACTGCCTACCACGGGCGATGAGACAGGCCGTGCTTTCCGCGACATAGACTTGGAGCAGAAGCTCCTTGAGGAGGCCCACAAGATAGGTCTCGGCGCACAGTTCGGCGGCAAGTACCTGGCGCATGACATCCGCGTGGTGCGTCTGCCGCGCCACGGAGCGAGCTGCCCCATCGGCATGGGAGTAAGCTGCTCGGCCGACCGCAACATCAAGGCCAAGATAACGAAGGACGGTATATTCCTTGAGAAGATGGACACCAACCCCTCAGAGCTTATCCCCGAGGAGCTGCGCCGCCCCGGTGAGGGCGCCAAGGGCATAGAGATAGACCTCGACAAGGGCATCGATGCCGTGCGTGCCGAGCTCACCAAGTACCCCGTGAGCACGCGTGTCAACCTCAAGGGCACCATCATCGTGGCCCGCGACATAGCACACGCCAAGCTGAAGGCGCGTCTCGATGCCGGTGAGGACATGCCGCAGTACTTCAAGGATCATCCCATCCTCTACGCCGGCCCGGCAAAGACTCCCGAGGGTTACCCCTGTGGCTCCATGGGCCCGACTACCGCCAACCGCATGGATCCGTATGTAGACGAGTTCCAGGATCACGGCGCAAGCCTCGTGATGATAGCCAAGGGCAACCGCGGACAGGTGGTGACGGATGCCTGCAAGAAGCACGGCGGATTCTACCTGGGCACCATCGGCGGCGTGGCTGCCGTGCTGTCGCAGAGCTCCATCAAGAGCATCGAGTGCGTGGAGTACCCCGAACTGGGCATGGAGGCCATCTGGAAAATCACCGTTGAGGACTTCCCCGCATTCATTCTCGTAGACGACAAGGGCAACGACTTCTTCAAGCAGCTCAAGCCCTGGTGTCCCAACTGCAAGTGATTGACGCAGTAGGCTGTGCCGCTACGGCATGGTCACCAAATAATAACAGGAAGATTGTGGAGGATACGACCTCTCCAATCTTCCTGTTTTTTTGTTGCTATATTATGGTTTTGAAAATAGTTTCTGTTGAAACATCCAAGACTTCGGTGGAAATTTTGCCTGAGATGCGTCATGTGTAAATAGCATTTTGTGTCGTTTTATCCGCAATTCAGGTACAGTGGTATTGGCGGTAAATCAGTAACTTTACAGCCAGATAGTAAAAACAATACATGACATTATGAGAATAGTAGTAATCACGGGCAGTGCCCACAAGCATGGAACGTCTGCGCTGCTTGCAGACAAGTTTATAGAAGGAGCCACGGAGGCAGGGCATGAGGTGTACCGATTCGATGCCGCGTTCAGGAACGTGCGCGGCTGCCTTGGCTGCGACACTTGCATCAACAAGGGCAAGGGCTGCGTACACAAGGACGACATGGAGGAGCTCAACCCGCATCTGCTGGAGTCGGATGCCATAGTGTTCGCCTCGCCTATATACTATTACAACATCAACGCGCAGTTGAAGGCCGTCATAGACCGTTTCTATGCCAACAACGCGGCGTTGCAGGGCGGCCGCAAGTCAGCGCTGCTGCTCACCATGGCCGACGACTGCCTGGAGTCGGCAGAGGGGCCAATGGCTTTCTTCAATAACTTCACCAAGTACATGAAGTGGGAAAACCGTGGGGTGATAGCCGCCATGAACAGTTGGAGACGCGAGGACATAGAGCAGTCGGAGTACCCGCAGCAGTCTTACGAGCTGGGCAAGAACTTCTGATACCGCCGTCCGCTAAGACGTGTGCATGTGTCGCAAAAATCGCATGAAAGTGGACTGGTAGGAATCGGTCAACTCGTTCCGCTGCCTCGTGTCGCCCTGTATTCGTGTATTGAAGTTGATGCTTTTTCTCCCGTGTCCTTACACTTTTTAGTTCGACTTTTTGTGAAATGTCACACTTTTTAGTTCGACTTTTTGCTGAGTTCCACACTTTTTAGTTCCACTTTTTGCGTGATAACAAAATAAAGCATTACCTTTGCAATGCGGAACATTAATATTTTCAGGAAGTTATGAGGAGAAACGCAATAGAGGAACTGTACAAATGGAAGGCAAGCCCCGACCGCAAGCCTTTGATAATGCAGGGGGCACGCCAGGTAGGCAAGACATGGCTTATGAAAGAGTTTGCCAGAGAGGCTTACAGGCAGTGTGCATACGTCAATTTTGAGGACAATGAGGTGCTTCGCCAACTGTTTGAGCACGACTTCGACATACAGCGGATAATCACAAGCATACAATGGGCAACGGGAGTAGACATCACCCCCGGTGACACTCTCATCATTCTCGATGAGATACAGGAAGTGCCACGCGGTATCACGGCATTGAAGTATTTTCAGGAGAAAGCCCCTGAGTACCACGTCATGGCAGCAGGCTCATTGCTTGGCATAGCCATGCACAAGAAAGACTCGTTTCCCGTAGGCAAGGTCGATTTCATGTACCTTTACCCCATGTCTTTCTTTGAGTTCCTTGAGGCTGTTGGCGAACACCGTATGGTGCAACTGCTCATGTCGCGGAATTGGCAGATGATAACGATGTTCCGCTCTAAATATGAGGAACGCTTGCGTCAATACTACTTCGTGGGTGGTATGCCGGCCGCCGTGTCGGCATTCGTCACCGACGGCAATCTCGAGAGGGTGCGTGCATTGCAGAACGGAATACTGGAGTCGTACGAGCGCGATTTCTCCAAGCATGCGCCAGCCATTGAAGTGCCGCGAATACGCATGGTGTGGCATTCTGTCCCGGCACAGCTTGCCAAGGAGAACCGTAAGTTTATATATGGTGTAGTGAGAGAGGGCGCAAGGGCGAAAGACTTTGAACTTGCCATAGAGTGGCTCTGTGATGCAGGACTTATATATAAGGTGAACCGCTGTAAGAAAGGTCTTTTGCCGTTGGCTGCCTATGAGGACTTCTCCGCTTTCAAGATATTCATGTCTGACATTGGACTTATGGGGGCAATGAGCAAACTGCCCATACAGAGTGTTTTGACAGGCAACAGTCTCTATTCTGATTTTAAGGGCGCACTTACTGAACAGTATGTCATGCAGCAACTGAAAACAAACAAGCAGTTGGCTGTATATTATTGGTCTGCCGACTCGTCACGGGGTGAGATTGACTTCTTGTTGCAGCGCGACAGCGACATCATTCCCGTGGAAGTGAAAGCCGAGGAGAACCTGCAGGCCAAGAGTCTGCGTTCGTTTGTGGAGAGAAATCAGGGGCTTCACGGCATGCGCCTGTCTATGTCGCCATATCGCGAGCAGGACTGGATGACCAACTATCCGCTGTATGCCGTGGAGGCTGTGCTTGCGGTCTGATGACGGTGGCATGAGGTGACGTATGTGGCTTGATGCGCCTCACGTCTCGTCTTTCAGATTATGGCAAAGCGTAGCTGAAGAGCATTTGTTTTCCAAAAAGACATTTGTGGGTAAACAGATAGTCTGCCGCTTTTGCAGCCGTTACATGAGACCATTGAACCTGTATGAGGTATTGCACTGATATACAGTGCGTTGCAAAACGGCCCATTTCGCACTGCGAAATGGGCCGTTTTGGCTCGTGAAATGGGCCGTTTCGCAGTGCGGAATGGGCCGTTTCGCAAAATGATGTGGATGAGTCGCCTCGCGGGGTGGTGCTGGCGGCGCGTATAAAATGTTAACACTAAATTTTGCCATTAGCCATATTCTCACTACCTTTGCATACGACAGGCAGCATGCCGTCAAGTCATGGGCAAGCCGCATGGCACGGTCTTGCCACGCAAAGCATACACATTATTTTATTATTATAGCAAGAATGAACTCATTGAAGAAGTACCTGCCCGACCTCGTGGCAGTGGTTTTGTTTGCCATTATCTCCTTCGCCTATTTCTTGCCGGCCGACATCGAGGGCAGGATTCTCTACCGCCATGATGCCTCGGCGGGCCGTGGAGCAGGAGTGGAGCAGCAGCAATATTATGAGCGGACGGGCGAGCGCACGCGCTGGACCAACTCCGCCTTCAGCGGTATGCCCACGTACCAGATGGCGCCGTCGTACAAGAGCACCGATGCCCTGAGCCAGGTGATGAAGGCATACCACCTGTGGCTGCCCGACAACGTGTGGTACGTGTTTGTGTACCTGCTGGGATTCTACATCCTCATGCGTGCCTTCGACTTCAGGCATGAGCTCGCCGTGCTCGGCTCCATAGTGTGGGCGTTCAGCAGCTATTTCTTCATCATCATCGCCGCCGGGCACATCTGGAAGGTCATGGCACTCGCATACCTGCCTCCGATGATAGCCGGCGTGGTGCTTGCCTTCAAGGGACGCTACCTGTGGGGATTCATCCTCACGGCCCTGTTCTCCGCCTTCGAGGTAAATGCCAACCACGTGCAGATGACGTACTACTACCTCTTCATCATACTCTTCATGGTGGTAGCCTACCTCGTGGATGCCGTGCGCAGTGGGCGCATGGCGCGTTTCGGCAAGGCTTTCGCCGTGTGCGTGGCGGGCGCGGCCATAGGCGTGTGCATCAACCTGAGCAACCTCTACCACACATGGCAGTATGGCAAGGAGTCGATGCGCGGCAAGAGCGAGCTCGTGAAGAAGGACGCGGCCAACCAGACGAGCAGCGGTCTCGACCGCGACTACATCACGCAGTGGAGCTACGGCATAGATGAGACGTGGACTCTGCTCGTACCCAATGCCAAGGGTGGCGCATCCGTGCCGCTTACGGAGAACAAGACGGCCATGTCGAAGGCCGACCCGGAGTTCATGCAGATATACCAGCAGCTCGGACAGTACTGGGGCAACCAGCCCATGACGAGCGGGCCGGTGTACGTAGGGGCCTTCGTGCTGATGCTCTTCGTGCTCGGACTGTTTATCCTCAAGGGCCCCATGAAGTGGGCATTGTATGCCGCCACGGTGCTGTCGGTACTGTTGTCGTGGGGACACAACCTCATGTGGTTCACCGACCTGTTCCTCGACTACGTGCCGCTGTACGCCAAGTTCCGCACGGTGGCGTCGATACTGGTCATCGCCGAGTTCACCATACCGTTGCTCGCCATGCTCACCCTGAAGCAGCTCATAGACGATCCATCGGTGCTCGACGAGCGTGAGACGCTGCGGTCTAAGGCCGTGAAGTTCGTGTTCTTCTCTCCGCTGGCCATATTCGCACGCCGCAAGCGCGACTATATCGTCATCAGTTTCGTGCTCACGGCCGGCGTTGCCGCGCTGTTCGCGCTCATGCCGTCGGTGTTCTTCACCGACTTCATCTCCGACCAGGAGATGGCGGCCCTCAAAAGCATACCTGCGGAGTATCTCACCCCGCTGCTCTCCAACCTCCGAGCCATGCGTCAGGCGGTGTTCACGGCCGACTGCTGGCGCTCGGTGGGCATCATCCTGGTGGGCACGGCACTGCTTGTGCTCATGCTCCGCAAGCGTCTGAACGTGCGCTTGGCCGTGGGCTGCATGGCCGTGCTATGCATAGTGGACATGTGGCAGGTCAACAAGCGGTACCTCAACGATGCCATGTTCGTGGAGAAGAGCGTGCGTGACACTCCACAACCCATGACAGCCACCGACAAGCAGATACTGCAGGACCGCTCGCTCGACTACCGCGTGCTCAACCTCGCGTCCAATACGTTCAACGAGAATGAGACTTCGTTCTACCACAAGAGCATCGGCGGCTACCATGCTGCCAAACTGCGCCGCTACCAGGAGCTCATAGAGGCGTACATATCGCCCGAGATGCAGAAGGCGTATGCGGCCATAGGCCAGTCGCAGGGCGACATGACCAAGGTGGCCGGCGACTCCATATATCCCGTGCTCAACATGCTCAATGCCAAGTATATCATCATGCCCTTGCAGGGCGGACAGACCGTGCCCGTGCTCAATCCCTACGCCTACGGCAACGCATGGTTCGTGGGTGACGTGAAGTATGTGGCCAATGCCAACGCCGAGCTCGATGCCATCGGGCATACGGACCTGCGCAACAGCGCGGTGGCCGACTCCAAGTTCAGCCAGACGCTCGGCAAGGCCGTGCCGCAGGACGGCAAGTCGGTGGTGCGGTTGCGCAAGTACGAGCCCAACGAGCTGACCTATGACGTGAGCTCCACGGCCGGCGGCATAGTGGTGTTCTCGGAGATATACTATCCCGGATGGACAGCCACGGTAGACGGTTCGCCTGTCGGTGTGGGACGCGTGGACTACGTGTTGCGTGCCATGAGGGTGCCCGCCGGCAAGCACAAGGTGGTGCTCACGTTCAAGCCAGAGTCGGTGCGCGACACCGAGGCCGTGGCCTACGTGGCGTTCGGGCTGCTTGTGGTGGCCATCATAGCCGGTGTGGTGTATGAGGAGCGCAGGAAGCGGCTGCCCGTAAAGGAGGCGTTCTGACGCATCTCGGCGGCAGTAGTGGCGTATGACAGGCTCTCGCGGGCTGTCATGCGCCATTTTGAGTGTTGACTCACGGTGACGTGCGCGGCGCATGGAGGCATGCGGCATGGCGGCATCTGGGTGATATATATTAATAATGTGTGGCTGCGCGGTCATGCCGTGGGCCATGTGTGTAAGCAAGATGTTCTACAAACTCATACAACACAAGCGCGACCAGTGGCTCGCCTCGGGCCAGTCGGTGGTGGCGGATGTCATAGGCTACATGGAGCGGCGGGGCATGCTGCGCGACGCGCAGGTGGAGGCCATAAAGACATACCTCTTCCTCAAGATAGCATGCAAGGGCCAGCCGCTGTGGCAGTTGTTCGCCGAGGGCATGTTCTGCATACCCGATGATGACGCGTGCTCGCCCGGCCACACGCCTGATAGCGTGGCCAAGGCCGGCCCGGCTGCCGTGGCTCTCTATCAGTACAGCCGCCAGACCGACCGCAACGGACACCAGGTGTCGGCGGAGTTGGAGCGGCTCGTGGGCCGTGGCATGACCGATGCCGACTGCCGTCAGGTGCTGCGCGACATGTTCTACGGCATATCGTATGCCGACTACCTGTTCAGTCTGCCCATGGGAGCGGGCAAGACGTTTCTCATGGCGGCGTTCATATACATCGACTTGTACTTCGCGCTGAACGAGCCCGACAACCCGGTGTGGGGGCACAACTTCCTCATACTCGCGCCGTCGGGACTGAAGTCGAGCGTAGTGCCGAGCCTGCGCGGCATACGGGAGTTCGACCCCTCGTGGGTGTTTCCGCCGTCTACGGCGGCGCGGCTGCGCAGCGTGGTGCGCTTCGAGGTACTCGATGAGCAGCGCAACTCGCGCCGCGGCAATGTGGTGCGCAATCCTAACGCCCACAAGATAAACCAGTATGTGGCCATGGGCGACTCGCTCGGCTTGGTGGCTGTCACCAATGCCGAGAAGGTTATACTCGACCGCATCGACGACAACGACCGCGACCTCAACCTGCTGTCGGCCGATGAGAAGAAGCGTCTGGCCGTGGCCAACGAGCTGCGCATGGTCATTGGCCGTCTGCCGCAGCTCTCGGTGTTCATCGACGAGGTGCATCATGCCTCGTCTACGGAGATACGCCTTCGGCAGGTGGTGACGCGTTGGGCTGCCGTCAGCCCCTCGTTCTGCGGGGTGATGGGATTCTCTGGCACGCCATATCTGGAGAAGGCGGAGCGCGTGAGCGTCGCAGGTAAGCTCGGCGTGAGGTGTACCGACATATCCAATGTGGTGTACTACTATCCGCTCATCGACGGAGTAGACAACTTCCTGAAGCGTCCTGAGGTGAAGTTTGCCGACAACGACATGCTCACGATAGTCAACAACGGTGTGCGGGAGTTTCTCGACCGCTACCGCGACACCGTGTATGGCAATGGCACTTGTGCCAAACTCGCCATATACTGTGGCCAGATAGCCACGCTCGAGGACGACATCTATCCGCTCGTGGCATCCATAGTCACGGAGTATGGCATGAATCCTACCGAGGCAGTGCTGAAGCGTCATAAGGGCAGCAAGGCACAGAAGGCAGGGGGCAGGGCCTATCAGGAGCCCGAAGGATCGGAGGCTGCGTTCGCGGCTCTTGACTCTCCGCTCTCCAACGTGCGCATAGTGCTGCTCGTGCAGATAGGCAAGGAGGGATGGGACTGCAAGAGTCTCACTGGCATAATACTGCCGCACGAGGGTGCCTGTAAGAAGAACATGGTGCTGCAGACATCATGCCGCTGTCTGCGTCAGGTGGTGCGTGGCGAGCACGAGACGGCACTCGTGTGGATGAACAAGCCCAATGCCGACAGCCTTAACAAGGAATTGCAACAGCAGCAGAACATCACGCTGCATCAGCTCAACGGTCTGCGTCCGGCAGCCCGGCAGCCTTTGGCACGCCACTCACGGGCCGCCGCGCTGCGTGTGCCGCCGGTAGACTTCTACCAACTGAAGGTATCGTACGCCACCAAGGTGGCAGACGGAGCCGCAGACACCGCCTCACGCCTCGCCGTGGAGTCGGTGGTGGCGCGTGCTGCGGAGTCGCTGGCCACGATACAGGACCTCAACGGCCGCACCATAGGCTATGACAAGCTGCTCAAGGAGGGCGGCGAGAGCATATCATATCAGTGGTGGCTGCACAAGATAGCACGCGAGAGTATCGGCACTCTGAGCGTAGCCGACCTGCGGTGCTATGACGAGCTTCTCCACGAAGTGTTCATGCACGTCACCACAGGCAGCGGTGCCGTGCGCACGGAGAGCCCCGACTACGACCAGGAACAGACCCGCTGCAACATACGCAGGGCTTTCTCGCCGCGCCGCACGCTCGATGTGGTGGAGGAGATAGTGCCCGACACGGCGAGCCTTATGGCTGTCGAGGGTGGCGATATGCCGTTGCCGCAGCACGGCCGCCGCCTGTATCCGCCGGCTGATGCCGTGAGTGAGATACTCAGATGGGATGTCTCTGCCGACGGTGTGGACGGCACGGCGGGCCGCGATGGGGCTGATGCCGTGGATCCTCACCCCGAACGTGCCAACACCTATCACTATCTGCCGTACATGTTCGGCGACGACAGTGAGTTCGAATACTTCCGCAAGGCCCTCATACCGATAGTCTCGGGCAGCAACATAGAGTGCTACTACAACGGCGATGATGCTCTTACGGACTTCCGCATACGCTGTTACAGGCGTTCGTCAGGGCGGTGGACGTATGACGGATGCTATGTTCCAGACTTCGTGATGATACGGCGCGACGGCCAAGGCGGCATAGAACGCCTGTGCATGATAGAGACACGCGGCGGCGACTTCGCCTGTAAGAACCGCGAGCGCATAGACTTCGTGAGCAAGGTGTTCGTGCCGAAGAACAACGAGATGTTCCATAATGAACGCTTCCGCTTTATGAGTGTGCGCCCGTCGGAGTCCGTCAGAAAGCAGACGGAGCAGACCCTGCGCATGATAGACGACTTCTTAAATCATACAGACAAACGATAAGCAATGGCAATAAAATACATACCCTATTACCCCGACACCCTGGAGGGACAGGCTCTCCTTGACAATTTCGTGCGCACACGGCGCATTTTGCGCTACCGCGACAACGACCGCATAGCCGAACACATACGGCGTGGCATGCCACTGTATGAGACCAGTGTGGTGGAACGGGTCGGAACGTCCGCTGGCGGCAGCATAGTGATGCGCGGAGAATGCCTCTCGGCGTGCGCCATGCTCATGGAGCAGGGCACTAAAGTAGACCTCGTGTACATAGACCCGCCCTTTGCCAGCGGTGCCGACTATGCCAAGAAGGTGTACATACGCCGCAATCCTCTCGTCAGAAGGGCCATGCAGAAGGCGGCACGCACGCTTGACAGCGGTGAGATGAGGGCCTTCGAGGAGAAGATGTACGGCGACATCTGGGACAAGGAACGCTATCTCAACTGGATGTATGAGAATCTCATGGCCATAAGGAGTGTCATGAGCGACACGGCGAGCATATACGTTCATCTCGACTATCATATCGGACACTACGTCAAGATACTCCTCGACGAGATATTCGGTGAGGAGAACTTCCGCAACGAGATAGTGTGGAAGCGCACCGGTGCGCACAATGACGCAGGACGGTACGGCATCGTTCACGATACGATATTCTGGTACACGAAGAGCCAGGAGTACTATTTCCGCGAGTGCTACATAGCACTCACCGACGAGCACAAGTCCACACGGTTCAGGAATGTGGAGGAGCAGACGGGCCGGAAGTTCTATCCCGGCCCGCTGACGGCTCCAGGCAGCGGACCCGCACGGGTGTTCCGTGGCAAGCCTCTGGCCCCTCCTGCCGGACGGCACTGGAGCTACTCGCAGCAGAACATAGACATGCTGGAGCAGCAGGGACGCATATATTACAGCTCCACGGGCATGCCTTACCTCAAGGAATATGAGGATGAGTACGTCAGTCAGGGCCGTCGCGTGCAGAGCGTGTGGGACGACATACTGCCGTCAAAGACCGGCAGCGAGCTCGTAGACTATGCCACGCAGAAGCCCGAGGCCCTGCTTGAGCGCATCATAGAGGCTTCGAGTGCCGAGGGTATGACCGTAGCCGACTTCTTCGGCGGCAGCGGTGTGACGGCGGCGGTGGCCCAGAGGCTGCACAGGCGGTTTATACACTGTGACGTAAACAGCAACAGCATACAGACAACGCGCGACAGGCTCGTGGCCGAAGGGGCTTGCTTTGATGTCCTTGAGGTGAAGGATGGCGTGAGCTTGTTCCGCAACCCCGTGCAGACTATGGACAAACTGCGCAGCCGTCTGATACAGGGACTCAACGAGTCGGCCTCGCTCGACCCGCGGTTCTGGGCCGGAAGCATCACCGACAGCCAGAAAGGCATGATGCCTGTCTACCTCCCCGACTTGCTCGACAGCTCAAAGCGCGTGCTCGACAACAACGAGATATACGCCATAATACACGAGGCGTTGCCCGACTTGGGCAGCGATGTGCACCGCGTGATAGTCTACTATGTAGACATAGACGACATGGCTGGGCTACAGCAGTTTATACATGACGAGAACACCCAGACCAACATAACCATAGAATTGCGCGACTTGAAGCAGGTGCTCGACGAGGTGGTGATGGAGGATGAGGCCACCTGGACTGTGGAGGAGATGGGAGAGGGACTCTTCCATGGCTGGTGTCTGACGCTTACTTCATTCCACAGCGACAGGGTGTGGCGCAAAATCATGGAGTTCAACCTCAATGGAGAGCAGCAGACGGCAAAGAAGGTGGCCGACGGGCACAAGACCCAGTTCGTGCCCGTGACCATCAGCGATGAGGGACTGGAGACGGTGGAGTGGCTGTCACTCGACTGTCAGAACGCCGACCGCACCGCTCCGTGGCACAGCGACAGTGAGGTGAGGATAGAGAAGGACGGCACGGCCACCGTCAACGGGCACAAGTCGGGCGAACTGTGGGACGCTACGATAAGTGCAGACGTGCGCCCCCTGCGCCTGAAAGTGCGCAATGTGTGCGGCGACGAGACGGTGTTCGTGCTGTGAAATGAACGTGTAAGCGTAGTGTTGTGATGTGGAATTCAGGACAAAAGTAGAATGGAATTCAGAACAAAAGTAGAATGGAATTCAGGACAAAAGTAGACATTCCGCACGGCGGCTTCACCATAGAGCCGTGCGAGAGGATGCTGTTTGTAGGCTCATGCTTTGCCGATAACATAGGCCGTAGGTTTCAGGAGGAGAAGTTTCAGGCCACGGTCAATCCGTTCGGGGTGATGTACAATCCCGCCAGCATACTCCATACCGTGCGCCGCACGGACTGTAGTCCGCGGCGCGTGGTGCTCACCCTTGGCACCAATCATGTGTACATACTCAAGTCTACGGGCGAGATAGTAGACAACTGCCGCAAGCGTCCGGCACGGTTGTTTGAGGAGCGCGAGCTTACCGTGGACGAGTGCGTGGGCTACCTCGCACAGGCCGTGGATGAGCTTGTGTCGCGGTGCAGCGACGTGCGGGTCATAGTGACGGTCAGCCCCATACGCTATGCCAAATACGGCTACCACGGCAGTCAGCTCTCCAAGGCCACCCTGCTGCTCGCTGCCGACAGGCTCGTGGCCATGTATGGCGGACGTGTGGAGTATTTCCCTGCATACGAGATAGTGTGCGACGAGCTTCGCGACTACCGTTTCTATGCCGACGACATGCTGCATCCGTCGGCTGTGGCGGTGGAGTATATATGGCAGCGCATGCAGGAGACGTATTTCTCCGCCGATACCATGAGCTTCCTGCGTGAGTGGCAGCCCATAAAGAAAGGACTCGCGCACCGTCCCTCCGACCCGCAGTCGGCGGAGTATCTGGAGTTCAGGGAGCGGCTGCGCGTCATGACGGAGCAGTTGGCCAGCCGCTATCCAGGCTTTAGTGCCGACTGACGGCATGATGGCCGTGCCGCGTCAGTGCCTGTGACATGGCCATGAATGCGGATATGCGTATGGGCAGTGGCCGCACGACGTGCCGACTTACTTCTCCTTCACCTTTTGAGTGTCTGGCAACAGGCCCGCTATGATGCCCAACAGCGGCAGAAACGCGCTCACCTCGAATATGAACTCAATGCTCGTGCGGTCGGCCAGCCACCCGAAGAACGCGGAGCCAAGGCCGCCCAGACCGAACATCAGTCCGAAGAATATGCCGGCGATGAGCCCCACCTTGTCGGGCATCAGGTCAGTGGCATACACCACTATGGACGAGAACGCCGATGCAATGATAAGTCCTGAGAGGAAGGTGCATACCATAGTCCACGTGAGATTGGCGAACGGCATGGCGAGGGCGAACGGAGCAGCCCCGAGTATGGAGAACCATATCACGTACTTGCGGCCGAACCTGTCGCCGAGCATGCCTCCCGCCACCGTGCCTATGGCGAAGGCGGCGAGGAATACGAACAGGCACAGCTGCGACTCCTGCACCGATATGCCGAACTTGTCTATCAGGAAGAACGTGAAGTAGCTCGTGATACAGGCCGTGTAGAAGTATTTTGAGAACACCAGCAGTATGAGTATGGCTAACGCCCCGTACTTGGCACGCCGTGAGATGTCGTGGTTGAGCAGTGGCTGACGCTGCGGATGACTCACCACGTAGGCGAGCCTCGCCTTGTACCATGCCCCCAGCCGCACCATGATGACGGCCGCCAGCAGTGCCGCGAGGGCAAACCACGATATGGCGTGCTGGCCGAACGGCAGTATGATGATGGCCGCAAGCAGCGGGCCGACGGCCGAACCGCCGTTGCCTCCCACCTGGAATATGGACTGTGCGAGGCTCTTCTTGCCGCCCGATGCCAACTGCGCCACGCGCGATGCGGTGGGATGAAACACTGATGAGCCCAGTCCCACCACGCTCACGGCAAGCAGTATGAGCAGGTAATCCTCCGCAAAGGCGAGCAACAGCAGTCCCACCAGAGTGAAGCACATGCCCACCGACAGGGCGTAGGGGCGCGGATGCTTGTCGGCATACAGCCCCGTGAACGGCTGAAGGATAGAGGATGTCATCTGAAACACGAGTGTGATGATGCCTATCTGCGCGAAGGAGAATCCGAACTTGTCCTTCACTATGGGGTAGATAGACGGGATGATAGACTGTATCATGTCGTTGAGGAAGTGCGATATGCTGCATATTATGAGCATGGAGTACACCGTGCCCTCTACCATCGTAGGGTTGCCTTTCAGCTTGTTGCCTATTGATTTTATGTTCATTGCTTGTGTCTTTTTTCCAAAAACAGGCGGCGTGCCGCCTGAGTCGTGCAAAGTTAGCGATTTTTCCTGACATATCTTTTATCCCGACCGGCATCATCTGCCGGCTGCGCGGCGGCAGCGGAATATCACCGTCTGCACCGCTCCGCGTGCCGTGAGATACACTATGAACGCGAGCCACAGGCCGTGGTTGTGCATCAGCGGCGACGCTGCGGCATATACCATGAAGAACAGTGCCGATGCCACTACCGATGATATGAGCATGCCGCGTGTGTCGGTGATGCCCACGAACACGCCGTCCCACACGAAGGCAGCCATGCCGGCGGCCGGTATGGCCATAGCCCATGCCATGTAGGAGTGCGACAGGTGCAGCACGCCGGCATCATCGGTGAGCAGCGACAGAAACGCCTCGCCGCCGCAGACGTACATCAGCGTGTAGGCCGTGGCGAGCCAGCAGCCCCATGCCATGAGCCGCCGTATGGTGCGCATGAGCCCGTCTGTGTCGGCGGCTCCCTTGCACTTGCCGCACAGGGCCTCCCCTGCGAAGGCGAAACCGTCCATGACATACGAGAAGAGCGTGAACAACTGCATGAGCAGTGTGTTCACGGCGAGCACCCCTGTGCCCTGGCTCGTGCCGGCAGATACGAAGAACAGGTTGACGGCCACGAGGAAAAGCGTGCGCAGGAATATGTCGCGGTTGACGGTGAAGAACCGCCTCATGGCTCCGCCACGGAGCGTGCCGCGCAGCCTTACCCACGGCCTGAGCCAGCGGTAGCGCACCGTGAGCAGCGCGATGGCTATGACAAGCCCTGCATACTGCGCTACGAGCGTGCCCGTGGCCACGCCGTCGATGCTCATGCCCGCGCCGTAGACGAGCAGCAGGCTCGCCGCTATGTTCACCACGTTCTGCGACACCGACACCACCATCGTGGCCTTAGTGTCCTGCATGCCTATGAACCACCCCGTCAGTCCGTACAGGCACAGCATGGCGGGTGCGCCCCACACGCATATATTATAATAGGTGTGGACGAGCGGAAGCAGGTCGCCGTCTGCGCCGATGACCCTCACCGCCACCGCTAACAGGGGCCGCCGTGCCGCCACGAGGCACAGGCCCACGGCCAGGCCCACGGTCAGTGACCTGAGCAGAAGGCGCACCGCCTCGGCATAGTCGGCGCGTCCGAGAGCCTGGGATGTCATGCCGCTGGTGCCCATGCGGAGGAATCCGAACACCCAGTACACCACGTTGAATATCATTCCGCCCACGGCTATGGCCCCGATATATGAGGCACTGCCTATGTGGCCGGTGATGGCGAGGTCTACAAGTCCCAGCAGCGGTACGGTGATGTTGGTGACTATAGCCGGCAGGGCTATGCGGAGTATGTCCTTGTCTATGGGTCTGAGTATGCTCATGTGGTGCGGTGCATTGGTGAGTATGTGCGGCAGTGCCTTGCGGCGTGCCGTAGCACAGAGGGTTGGCCGTGGGCCAACCCTCTGCTGTATTTGTATAGTGCCGCCGGTATGGTCGCGGCATGGCGTTATGTACGGGTAGTTATCCCACTATCCACTTGCTGCCGGGGATTAGCTTTATGAGTTTGGTGGTTATGTAGCTGCACATGAACGTGCTCACGGCTATGGCCGGGATGGCCTCCACGGTGGGCAGGCAGAGCGTGCCCTTGTACACCTTGGTCCACATGCCGAGCCACAGTATGTGCATGAGGTACATGCCGTAGCTCATCTTGGATATGTCGGTGATGAAGGCGCACGGCTTCTCTATGCAGGTGAAGAGGATGAACATGCCGGCGGTGAGCACCAGTACGTTGATGGTGCAGAACGCCCAGCCTATCTCCAGCTCGGGCGTTGCGATGGTCTGGCCGGGCACGGCCTGTACGTAGAACGACAGTATGGTGGCCACGGCTCCTGCCACTGTGCATACTGTACCGACCACTATGCGCTTGGTGCGGCCCCATGTGAGGTGCGTGCGTATGTAGTGGGCGAGCACCAGGTAGCCCAGGTAGCCGGAGAAATACCACAGCATGTGGTACTCATTCCAGAAACATTCGCCCCATACCTCGCCGCACCAGCGGTGCATGTAGGGCATGAGCGTGGATATGGCGAACACTATTATGAAGAACCGCTCCTCCTTGGCCGAGGCGTTGCGGAGCCACGGCGAGATGATGGGGATGAACAGGTAGAGGCTGAAGAGCGGGTACATGAACCACAGGTGTCCGGCCAGCGTGGGGAAGTTGAGCAGTATGCGCGACAGGTCGTGCAGCGACGTGGCGCTGTCTATCTGCCCCCAGAGCATGGGCAGGGTGGAGTACACCACCATGAATACGAAGAACGGCGGCAGTATGCGCAGCGCACGCTTGCGGTAGAACTCCCACATGCTCTGTCCTTCCTTCATGGGCGCGAGCAGGAATGCCGACACTATAATGAACAGCGGCACCGACATGCGCGAGAATCCGTCGTAGAGCGATACCCACAGGCGGTCGCTCTCGTTGGCGAGGAATGCCTGTGGCCCTGCCATGTCGGTGGAACCCTCGGCTCCGTAGAAGTTCTCACTGGCGTGAACGAGCATCACGAGGAAGCACGCGAACACGCGTATGTAGTCTAAAAAGGCTATACGTTGTTGTTTCATCTTGATTGAGTTGTGTGTAAAGAGGTTTTAATCGGACGCAAAGTTAGCATAAAAAACTGAGAAAAGCGACTGCCGCACGCCATAAATACACATCGCCGCACAATAAAGCCGGCACACCACCACACCGTAAAATGCCACACCGCCACGCACTGAAATCCATGCCGTGCGCCAATGCCGGCACAACCGTGTTGCGAAAAGGGCCGAATCGCAGTGCGAAACGGCCCATTTCAGGCTGCAAAACGGCCCATTTCGCGGCCTAAAATGGGCCGTTTTGCAACGCGTTGTGAATCAGTGTGTTGCGCAAGGCAATAATGCGCCGTCATGATTCGGTGCTGTGGAGGGCTTGGATTGGTGATTCATATATTCGGTAGAGTGTAGAAATGAGGCAAAACAGTCAGTGGGTTGTAGGCGAATTCAAAATTCTATATGTCCGCTAAAACTTTTCAGAATAAAATATTTACCTTTGCATACACGCTTGCGTACCATGCAGACGAGGAATAATTACACATTATATATAATAGTACATACAAATGGAAAACAAGGAGAAAGAGGTAGTGCAACTACCCGACAATGCTTTCAGGGAACTGAAAGAGGGCGAGGAGTATCATCCCGTCATGAATCCACGTGAGTCGTATCCCGAGGTCAACGGATGGTCGGTGACATGGGGCATACTCATGGCCATGCTGTTCTCGGCCGCCGCTGCCTACCTCGGACTGAAGGTGGGACAGGTGTTCGAGGCCGCCATACCCATAGCCATCATAGCCGTGGGCGTGTCTACGGCGGCGAAGCGCAGCAAGGCCCTCGGCGAGAACGTCATCATACAGAGCATAGGCGCGTGCTCGGGAGCCGTGGTGGCGGGTGCCATATTCACCCTGCCGGCCATATACATACTTCAGGCCAAGTACCCGGAGATGAGCGCGTCGTTTCTCAAGGTGTTCATATCATCGCTGCTTGGAGGCATCTTAGGCATACTGTTCCTCATACCGTTCCGCAAGTACTTCGTGAGCGACATGCACGGCAAGTACCCCTTCCCAGAGGCCACGGCCACCACACAGGTGCTCGTGAGCGGCGCCAAGGGCGGCAACCAGGCCAAGCCGCTGCTGCTGGCAGGACTCGTGGGCGGACTCTACGACTTCATAGTGGCCACGTTCGGATGGTGGAACGAGAACTTCACCACGCGCGTGGTGGCATGGGGTCAGGGCCTTGCCGACCATGCCAAGCTGGTGTTCAAGGTCAACACGGGCGCGGCGGTGCTCGGACTGGGCTACATCGTGGGTCTGAAGTACGCGTTCATCATCTGCCTCGGCTCGTTCGCCGTGTGGTGGTTGCTGGTGCCGGGCATGTCGATAGCATTCCATGACCAGGTGCTCAACATGTGGAACCCCGAGATAACTACTGCCGTGGGCAGCATGTCGCCAGAGGAGATATTCCGCTACTACGGCAAGAGCATAGGCATAGGCGGCATAGCCATGGCCGGCATCATAGGCATCATCAAGTCGTGGGGCATAATACGCAGCGCCGTGTCGCTCGCCGCCAAGGAGATGAAGGGCAGCCAGAGTGCCGACAGGCAGCAGCTGCGCACGCAGCGCGACATATCGTTCAAGATAATAGCCATTGGCTCCATAGCCACCATCATCATCACGTTCCTCTTCTTCTGGTTCGGAGTGATGGAGGGCAACGTGGTGTTCGCGCTCGTAGGCATAGTGCTCGTGGCCCTCATAGCATTCCTCTTCACCACCGTGGCCGCCAACGCCATAGCCATCGTGGGCAGCAACCCCGTGTCGGGCATGACGCTCATGACCCTAATCCTCGCCTCCGTGGTGATGGTGGCAGTGGGTCTCAAGGGCACAGGCGGCATGGTGGCTGCACTCATCATGGGCGGCGTGGTGTGTACGGCACTGTCTATGGCCGGCAGTTTCATCACCGACCTCAAGATAGGCTACTGGCTCGGCACCACACCGTCGAAGCAGGAAGGGTGGAAGTTTCTCGGCACTCTGGTGTCTGCCGCCACCGTAGGCGGCGTGATGATACTGCTCAACCAGACCTACGGGTTCGCCAGCGGACAGCTCGCCGCACCGCAGGCCAACGCCATGGCCGCCGTCATAGACCCGCTGATGAACGGCGTGGGAGCCCCATGGGCACTCTATGGCGTGGGCGCACTCATATCCATAGTGCTCACGCTGGTGGGCGTGCCGGCTCTGGCTTTCGCGCTGGGCATGTTCATACCGCTCGAGCTCAACACCCCACTGCTCGTGGGAGGCATCATCAACTGGTACGTGACGACGCGCTCCAAGGATGCCGCCGTAAACAGTGAGCGCGGCGAGAAGGGCACGCTCATAGCCAGCGGATTCATCGCCGGAGGCGCACTCATGGGCGTGGTGAGCGCACTGCTGCGCTTCGGCGGCATAAACCTCGTGAACGATGGCTGGCTCGCCGACCCCCTGTCGGAGATATGCTCGCTCGTAGCCTACGTGCTGCTCATACTCTACTTCGTATGGGCCACTAAGGTGAGGAAGTAGACCGGTGCCCGTATGGCGCCGCACACACCGCACGCCTGCCGTAAGATACCTGTTCTGCGGCAGGTGCGTGGTTAGTCAACACATAAACTTAAACCCCTGCATGATAAGTTTTTCAGAATCAAACCGTTAAAACGACCGCACGAAAACCAGGCGAAAAAAGTTGACAGCAAAAGCGTTTTTTTAACAAATCTGATGGCCGAATTAGGTAAAATAATATTATCTTTGCATCCGAAAAACGACTGATAACGGACAACTTTAAAACGCGAAATCCTTAACGGATTTTCCAAAACGGACAACTTTTCTGAGATGGTTAAAATCTACATGTCTGAAAATCAGTGTTTTAATAAAAATTTTGGGAAACTTTCTGTCAATATCGACTGAATAAAATAAATAATTAATACGAAATACAATCCGCATGGATATGCAAAACTTCACAATCACCAAACGTGACGGTTCGAAAGACCGTTTCTCCCTTGACAAGATAATGAACGCCATCATCAAGGCATTTGAGAGCGTAAACGAATCGGTAGACCTCGGCTCCGTGTCGAGGGTCATCAGCCACATCGACATACACGATGACATAAAGGTGGAGGACATCCAGAACCAGGTGGAGGAGGCTCTGATGAAGGAGGGCTTCTACAAGGC
The DNA here is from genome assembly GCA_022775985.1 of Prevotella sp. Taxonomy (GTDB): domain Bacteria; phylum Bacteroidota; class Bacteroidia; order Bacteroidales; family Bacteroidaceae; genus Prevotella. Next base: position 16,701 of record JALFIM010000082.1, on the reverse strand, counting down.
CGCCAAGTCGTTCATGCTCTACCGCCAGCAGCACACCGAGGACAGGGAGACTCTGCAGAAACTCCAGTTCCTCACCGACTACATGGAGGCCGCCAACGCCGCCACGGGCTCTAAGTACGACGCCAACGCCAACGTGGAGCACAAGAACATAGCCACGCTCATAGGCGAGCTGCCTAAGTCGAGCTTCATACGCCTCAATCGCCGTCTGCTCACCGACCGCATAAAGAAGATGTACGGCAAGGAGCTGGCCGATGAGTACATAGACAAGCTGACACACCACTTTATATATAAGAACGACGAGACGAGCCTCGCCAACTACTGCGCGTCCATCACCATGTATCCGTGGCTCATAGGCGGCACCACGTCAATAGGCGGCAACAGCACGGCCCCGACAAACCTCAAGTCGTTCTGCGGCGGGTTCATAAACATGGTGTTCATGGTGAGCAGTATGCTCTCTGGAGCGTGCGCCACGCCTGAGTTCCTCATGTACATGAACTACTTTGTGGGCAAGGAGTACGGCACCGACTACTACAAGCATGCCGACGACGTGGTGGACCTCTCGCTCAAGAAACGCTCCATAGACAAGGTAATCACCGACTGCTTCGAGCAGATAGTGTACTCGCTCAACCAGCCTACAGGCGCACGCAACTACCAGGCCGTGTTCTGGAACATATCATATTACGACCGCTTCTATTTCGAGTCGCTGTTCGGCAACTTCGTGTTCCCCGACGGCTCCAAGCCCGACTGGGAGGGCCTGTCATGGCTCCAGAAACGCTTTATGAAGTGGTTTAACAAGGAACGCACCAAGACCATGCTCACCTTCCCCGTGGAGACCATGGCCATGCTCACCAAGGACGGTGACTGCCTCGACACCGAGTGGGCCGACTTCGCTGCTGAGATGTACTCCGAGGGCCACAGCTTCTTCACCTACCTCAGCGACAATGCCGACTCTCTGAGCTCGTGCTGCCGTCTGCGCAACGAGATACAGGACAACGGTTTCAGCTATACGCTCGGTGCCGGCGGCGTGAGCACTGGCTCCAAGAGCGTGCTCACCGTCAACCTCAACCGCTGCGTGCAGTATGCCGTCAACCACAAGATGGACTACAAGGAGTTCCTCGCTCATGTCATAGACCTGTGCCACAAGGTGCAGACGGCCTACAACGAGAACCTGAAGGAGCTTCAGGCGCATGGCATGCTGCCTCTCTTCGACGCGGGCTACATCAACATATCGCGCCAGTATCTCACCATAGGCATCAACGGACTCGTGGAGGCAGCTGAGTTCATGGGGCTGAAAATCACGCCCAACGACGACTACCTGCACTTCGTACAGGGCATACTGGGCATCGTGGAGACGTACAACAGAAAGTACCGCAGCAAGGACCTCATGTTCAACTGCGAGATGATTCCGGCCGAGAACGTGGGCGTGAAGCATGCCAAGTGGGACCGCGAGGACGGGTACTTCGTGCCGCGCGACTGCTACAACTCGTACTTCTACGTAGTGGAGGACGACTCGCTCAACATCGTGGATAAGTTCAAGCTGCACGGTGCTCCGTACATAGAGCACCTCACTGGCGGCTCGGCTCTGCACATGAACCTCTCTGAGCACCTGTCCAAGGCGCAGTACCGCCACCTGTTCTGCGTGGCTGCCAACGAGGGATGCAACTACTTCACGTACAACATCCCAAACACCATCTGCAATGAGTGCGGACACATAGACAAGCGTTATCTGCACGAGTGCCCCGTGTGCCACTCCAAGGACATCGACTACATGACGCGCATCATAGGCTATCTCAAGCGCGTGAGCAACTTCTCCATGCCGCGCCAGCAGGAGGCGGGCCGCCGCTTCTACGCCGGGCAGTCCATGCTCGACGCTGAGTCCAAGGCCGAGGCGTAGGCACCTGACGGCATAGGCCGTGGCTGCGGTCACGGCCCATGCCTGTATTTTTACTTCAACGACTATATCACACCTGTTACGAACATGCTGAAATACGTAAACACTGACATTGTGTTTCAAGAGATACCCGACGAGGTGACGCTCGCCATCAACATATCTAACTGCCCGTGCCGCTGTCCGGGATGCCACAGCAAATACCTGTGGCAGGACATAGGCGAACCGCTCACGGCCAAGGCCATAGACGCTTTTGTGAGCAAGTTCGGCACCAGCATCACCTGCATCTGCATGATGGGGGGCGATGCCGAGCACGACTGTGTGAGCAAGATAGCAGGCTACATACACCAGCGTTATCCACAGTACAAGGTGGGGTGGTACAGCGGACGCATGCGCGTGACCTCGGATGTAGACAAAAATGACTTCGACTACATCAAGGTCGGCCCTTATATCAGTCATCTCGGCGGCCTGAAAGACCGCACCACCAACCAGCGTCTGTACAAGAAGGTGGCCAACGGCGAGTTTGAGGACATCACGCCGCGCTTCTGGCGTAGGTGATTGTTGTGTCAGAAGAATGTTTCACGGCCGCATGGAGTGGGCGTGTCTTTGCTTACACATTATTTATATAGGCCGTTCGCGCGGTTTGTACGTGTTCGTAGCATGGGCTTTTGGTGCGCGTTGCATGGCTTTTGCGTGCCTGTGACTCGTGCGAAAAGCCGGCGGTGGCGTATTCTTGTGACGCATCGGTATGTAGTCGGTGCGAAAATAACATATTTTAAGTTTACGTTTAATGTGTTGTCTTTAATCGTTTTAAGAAAAAACGACAATTCCCGTGCTTCCCATTTTCGGAGACACCGAAAAAAATAATATCTTTTTCATTTCTGTATCTGTATTTATTTTACTAATTTTGCACTAAATTTCATATAACGTCGAATTTTAGTCGAAAGACCGTAATATAAAAACAGCGAATGGTGGTCAGTCCAAACTCTCCGTGGAACAATGCGCTTGCGCTTATCCGTGCAAACGTGACGGAGCAAGTTTACAACACATGGTTTCAGAAAATCGTGTTCGAGTCGTTCAACGACGCTACGAAGACGGTTTTGCTCCAGGTACCGAGCCCTTATGTGTGCGAGTACGTGGAGGAGAACTATGTGCAGTTGCTCGGAAAGGCCCTTCGCGAGAACTTCTGCGATGACGTGAGGCTGCAGTATCGGGTAGTGACGGACAAGGAGCACGGCATTGGTACCACCATGGCCTCTGAGCCCGAGACCGACGGCATGCCCACTGGAGGAGTCAAGCCGCGCACACTCGCGCGGCAGGCGCAGCCAGTGCAGCAGCCACAGCCTGTGGAGTTTGACTCGCAGCTCAACCCCACACAGACTTTCGACAACTACATTGAGGGCGTATGCAACAAACTGCCGCGCTCCGTAGGTGAGTCGCTCGCCGAGCATCCCGATACGGCACAGTTCAATCCTTTCTTCATCTACGGCCCGTCAGGAAGCGGTAAGACGCACCTCATCAATGCCATAGGCGTACGCACCAAGCAGCTGCACCCCGAGAAGAGGGTGCTGTATCTGAGCGCACGCACCTTCGAGGTGCAGTACACCACGGCCCAGATGCAGAACAATATCAACGACTTCATCTATTTCTATCAGACCATCGACGTGCTGATAATAGACGATATACAGGAGTGGGAGAACAAGAAGGGCACACAGAACACATTCTTCCATATCTTCAACCATCTCTTCCGCAACGGCAAGCGTATATTCCTGGCCGCCGATAGGCCGCCATCGGAGCTGCAAGGCATCACCGACCGTCTGCTCACACGATTCTCCTGCGGACTCATCAGCGAGCTTGAGAAGCCCAACACGCAGTTGTGTGTTGACATACTTAATAAGAATGTGTACCGCAATGGGCTCGACATCCCCGAGGACGTGATAGAGTTTATAGCCCAGAACGCCAACGGTTCGGTGCGCGACTTACAGGGAGTTGTCAACTCACTGGTGGCATACAGCATAGTGTACAACCGCCATGTGGACATGCGTCTGGCCGAGCGTATAGTGAAGCGTGCAGTAAAGGAGGATGACGAGCCGCTCACCATTGACGACATCATACGCATAGTGTGCGAGCACTTCAACGTGTCTGAGTCGGCTGTCAACAGCCGCAGCCGCAAGCGCGACTATGTAATGGCACGCCAGGTGTCCATGTATCTTGCGCAGAAATACACCAAGATGCCTGCAAGCCGCATAGGCAAGCTTGTGGGCGGACGCGACCACAGCACCGTGATACACAGCTGTTCGCAGGTGGAGCGCCGCATAATGGTAGACCATAAGTTCTCTGACGAGATAACGAGCATAGAAAACTCGTTCAGGCTGAAGAGGGCTTAATAACCGTATTTTTCATATATCATGCATTTGAGTCAGTTGTCGCGGCACGTTCTCAAATGCATTTTTTTTCGTTCAGTTAGGTTGGATATTTCATCCATATAGGTTGAGCTTTATCTCTCGGTTAGTTGGGTTTTTATCAGATTAAGGTTGAATGCTTCCTTCATACAGTTGAATGTGTCCTTCATACAGTTGAATTATTACCTTATTAAATCTTTAGGCAAATACAAAAAATGGAATATAACAACAATGATGTCCGCCGTCAGGACCGCCTCTTCTCTGAGGATGAGGCCCGCGAGCTGTTGCGGAATGGAGAGTACGGTGTGCTGTCGATGGTCGATGACAGTGGCGATGAGCCGGTGGCTTACGGTGTGCCGGTGAGCTATGTGTGGGATGGCGATGACGCGCTGTATGTGCATTGCGCAAAGGAAGGACGCAAGTTGCGCTGCTTGTCGGGCAATGCGCGAGTGTCATTCTGCGTGGTGGGGCAGACGCGTGTCATCCCCGACAAGTTCACTACGGCCTATCAGAGCATAGTGTTGGAGTGCAAGGCTGCGATAGGACTTGCCGATGACGAGCGGCGCAAGGCTCTGCGAATGATACTCGACAAATACTCACGCGAGTATGCAGAGATAGGAAGCAAGTATGCCGAGCGTTCATTTCCGCGTACGGAGGTTATAAAACTCACCATCAGTAAGTGGAGCGGAAAGAGCAAGAGAGTGTGACAACGATTGATAAGTAAGTGAGCAAACAGTATTTACTCACTTGCTTATCAGCGAAAAATCAGCCGTTGGCAATGATGGATTCCCTACTGATTAGTGGTGGATAATCCTTTTATTATTGATGTTTTAGCCACTGATTAGTGGTGGACAATCCTTTGATTATTGATATTTTAGCCACTGATTAGTGGTGGATAATCCATTGATTATTGATGTGTCAGCCGCTGATTGGCGATACATTATCCGTTGACAATGATGATGTCGAGCATCTTCTGCTGATGCTCTTGTATGTCATTGGCATCCCATTCCATATCGGCAGGTCTGTGTATCGCACCGCTGAGCACGGCCTTGTTGTTGTCCTGGCATATCTGCATCATGATTCTGAACTTCAAGGAGGCCACGCTTACCTGGTCGGACTTGCTGTCTGTATAGATATTGATTTTCTGGCTGGGATTCCAGTTGGAGCCTGAGCTGTTGGCCTCAGCGCCAATCATGGCGAAGTTGCCGAAGCAGTTGATGTCGTATGCGCTCAGAGCCTTGCCGTCTCCTGCCTTTGCCTGTGGGTAGAAATGCTCCAACGACTTGCGTGTGCGGGAGAAGTAGAAGTTGTTGAACGGCTCAAGCTCAAAGTCGCTGCAGCCCAGAGCGTTGAAGAAGGCATCGCGTTCTCCCGAGCCCTTCTTTGTATTGTTGCCGCGCATCTCGTCGGAATATTTCTTCCAAAGCATGTAGTCGGTGTAGTTGAATACAAACAACGGGATGTCTGAGCTGCCTTGTTTGTAGACATCCTTAAACACCTCTTTATAGTCAGTGTCCTCATCGCCAATCTCATATACGCTTATGGCTCCGTCTGACAGTATGGCGTTGTCGAAGGCGTTAGGCCCGGGCTGGTTCCTCTCATTGAGACAGTCCTTGCATAAGTACACGTCATAGAAATACTTGTCGGCAAGGCATTGCAGAAACTCCAGGTATTCGCTGCCGGCCAGCTCATCGTTGTTGAAGAGGTACGCAAGGCAGTAGAACAGGTAGTTCTTGCGCTGCTTAGGGGTGAACGTCACCTCAAACATCGACAACAAGTGTACCAACTCTCTCTGTATATATGGCGTGGCGGAGAGATTCTTTGGGTATCGTTTCCGCTTCGTCTCAAGATAGTAGCATTGCAGTTTCCACGGATTGTCCCCAGTCTGCTCCTTGTCGTTGAGCGAATGGTGTATGATGTAGTTGTCGAGAAGGTATTTTGCCTTGAGCAGATTGAATGCGAAGCGTCTCGCGAAAGCAGCCTTATCGCCGCAACAGCTCAAGGCTTTGGCAAACTCATTGAGTAGCTCCTTATCGTCGAGGATGAACTCTGTGGGCACAAGATTGCCGCGTTCCATTCTCGTTATCTTCAGCACCACAAGCAGGAAGTTGGGGAAGTCGATGATAGGCTGGAACTTGTCGGTCTGCTCCGTGGCAGACATCTCCTCCGTTCTGCCTGTAGGCTGCCGCATAAGATTCATTATAGTGTCCTTGCCCTCCGACTCGTCCTGCTGTGGAATCTGCGTGAAGCTGTCTATCAAGAACCTGTGAAGGTTGTAGCCGAACACCGTATTGTCGGGGAAAACCTGCTGAATGTAGACGTTCATCTCGCTGCAAGCCTCCCACACGCGGCTGAAGGTGGCCACGTCTTTCCTGTTCTTGATGTACTGACTGAGTGTAGACTTCACTATCTCATGCTTCTCAAGCTGCTCTCCACGCGAGTTCATCACCTCGAAATAGTGGTTGAGGTCTACGTCTTTGGGCACGCTGTAGTGTATGATATGCACGGAGTGGAGGAAGTACTGCACGTAGGCGTCGCGCTCAGAGCTGCCCACTATGGCGGCGATAGCCTTCACCGCGAACATGTAACCCTTTCTTATGCCGTTGTCTACCTCATCGCCCAGGTTGGGATAGTCGTCAAGCTGCTTGATTGTAGAGGCCGACACCTTGCGTGCCTCATACGTCAGGCTGTTCTTGAGGTGCTTTATGCCGAGGGCCTTCAGTATGATGTATATGGTGGTGAGGCGTTGCTGGCCGTCTATCACCTCGTACTTGCCCTCATCGCGCTTGTATGTCACCAGCGTGCCTATGTAGTAAGGGCTTTGGGTATGCTTAGTGAAGGAGTCGTACACGTCCTTTATCAATGCCGTAATCTCGTCCTCCTCCCATGCGTAGTTGCGCTGATATATGGGTATGGTGTATGTCTTTGTGTCCTGGCTCTCGATGTAGACCTGATATATAGACTGCTCTTCGAGCGGTAGTGTCTTTTCCATGCGGTGCTTGTATCCTATTCTGTGTAAAACGTGTTTGCCTTGAAGAAGTGCAGATAGTTGATGTACACATTGTCGCCGTCTTGCTCCTCTATCGTCCCTTCTTCTATTCCTTTCCTCACATTGTCATATATGTCGCTCGCTGCCAACGGGCTCAGCCTGTCTGCCAGTGTGCTCAACAGCGATACTGGTGTGTCGGAGTCGGCAATGAACTTGTATATGTTCAAGGAGTTGGTTATGCCTTTGTCGCACCGCTCCAGCACGTAGTTCTGTGCCGACTGCCATCCTAAGTGGTAGTACTGCGCACGCAGTGAGTAAGCCCAGATGAATGCGAGGACTACGAACTGCTCAAACAAGTCGGTGTCGGTTTTTGTGGGATATGTGGCGGGGCAGAACCTGTCTACATACAGCAGCAGGGCCGTGTCAAAGAGCAGCCGTGTTATCCTGTTGCCCACGCCCCTGCTGAAGTAGCGGTCGAGCGTTTTCACAATCAGGTTGCCCTTGATGTAGAAACCCTCGTACTGGCTGTTGTCCTGTATGTCCTTCAGTATGCCGTAGTAGTGCTTCGTGTAGTCGAAGAATGGCTTGCCGGCAATGATGGGCGTGTTCAGTTGGAACGCGTTGGCCTCTCTTGTACCAGTGACGAAGGGCATGGCTGATGAGTTTATGAACTCGGCATACGAGAAAGCACTCTTGTAGAACTGCGCGTATGGCGTGTGCGCCATCTTCGTTATGCCCTTAAACTTGTATATGTTGTGCTCGCTCAGGCGGTATGCCCAGTTGCCGTTGATCCATTCTTTCACGCGGTAGAGGTAGTCGCCGAAGAATGAGGCCAGCTCCTGCTGCGGTATCTTCTCCCACTCACTTACCGTCTGCTCTATCCTGCCTTCGTCCAAACCGGCCATCTCACGCAGATGATATGCCTTCAGCAGGTCGTGCGGATAGAGGGCCTTGCCACGGGCGTTCTGCGAGTCGAAGAACTGGAAAGCCTCCGACACGTCGCCGGTTATCACCACAATCAGCTCGCATCGCTCTTCAATGAACGTGCGCAGGCTCTTCATGTCTCTCCTGAAGTCTGCGTTCTCGTCATTGTCGGTGCGCTTCTGAGTCCTGCGCCTGAATGCGTTGAGGTTGTTGGGTATGTTGTGACGGCTGAATGAGTTGTCGAAAACCTGTTGGCCCAACAGGTCAATCGTGGGCCTCTCCGGCTCATTCTCATACAGGGCGTAGAGCAGTAGTGAGAAAGTGATGGTACGCTGTTGTCCGTCAACTATGCTGTACACGTCATCGCCATTGCCGTCAGTGTGCTTGTGCAGGATAAGGGTACCCACGCGGTACACCTCCTTGTTGTCGTTGCGTGCCTCTATGATGTCGTCAAGGAGTTGTATGGCGTTGCGTGCCGTCCATTTGTATGGCCGCTGGTATTCGGGTATTCTTAGCTTTATGTTGTCAATGGACTTGCCATTATTGTTGCGCGATATCTTGTTTTGCAGCAGCAGGTCACCAATGGTCGTTATGGCTAATGTCAGATTGTTCATGCCTTATTGTTGTATGTGGCTTGTCATGGTTGTGGATGTGTGTTCGGGCGTTGCAGGTGCATGGTCTTGCCTTCCTCATAGAGGTCTGCTATGGTGTCAGCGAAGCCATAGCCACATACTGATGCCCATTCCACGCATTGTCGGAGTCTGTAGTCGTATATCTCCCATAGGTCGTTGACGACTATGTGCTTCACGGTCTTGCCGAAGTTGCCCTCTACGGAGGTGTAGTACTGTTCCCACATGTCGCCATAGTCGTGCGTGAACTTGGTAGCCCATTCCATATACGACACCATAAGGTCGGCCAGCGTGTCAGCAGAAGGCTTCAGCTTCTTGAAGTCGGCCACGGCTTTTCGGCAAACGGTAAAGCGCGTCTGTGGCTCACGCCGCCTTGCAGGATAGAACTCCTCACGGATGATATTCTTGTATTCCTCGAGCTTACCCCTCTCGTTGGGATGTGTATAGAACTCCAGATATTCCTGAGCCTCCTTTCGGGCGGAATACATTTCCATTATCATTTCTATGATGCTCTCCTTGGGCATGGACTGAAGAAACTTCTTGACTGTAGACTTTGACATAGCTATGCTCTATTGTTTGTTTACTGCTTATATTTCAATATGCGTTGTTGGAATTGATATGAGTTGATGAACATGAATGAAAAGTTGCGCATACTGTTGATTTTAATGGCTTGGCAGTACAGGGTCGTTAAGCTAAAATCAGCGTATGTGCAATCTCTGTACAAAATTCGTCAAAATACTTGAGGTATGCAAGCTATTCTCAGAAAATATTGTTGTTGTATTGGGGTAAAGCCAAGGCGTTGCCGCGTGTGCCATGCGATATGGCCCATATCGTACTGCGAAACGGTCCATTTCAGGCTGCGAAACGGCCCATTTCGCAGCCTGAAATGGGCCGTTTCGCAATATGCTAATTATCAATGTGTTACACCGAGCGGTGCGATGGCGCGGAAAAGAGGGGGTGAAGGTGTGGAAGAGAGGGGCGGAGGGTGAGAGAAAAGTGGGGTGTGATGGGGCGGAAAAGAGGGTAAGGTGTGGAAGAGAGGGGCGGAGGGTGAGAAAAAAGTGGGGTGCGATGGCGTGGAAAAGAGGGGTGAAAAGCGTGGGGAGGTGGACTGGGCACTACTTCAGCCAGCCGCCTACCGCCACGGTGTATGCCCCTATGCAGCCGTACCCTCCGCGTATATTGGTGTATGTGGAGTAGGCGAATGCCAGACCGTACTTGCCGAGGTCGTTGTTGTTGATGTCGTTGAGTGAGCGCAGCATGCTGTCGTATTCGGTGGAGAGGGCGAACAGGTGGGGGCGGTAGGCGCAGAAGTCGCTCTGGGTGTAGGTGTCGGCATAGAGGTGCAGCGTGGCCTTGCCGTCGGCGAATGAGGAACTGCCGAACCTGTATATGTCGTTGAAGGCATTGTCGTCCCAGTCGCCGAGGGTTATGTCTATGTTGGTGGAGCTGCGCAGCAGGGGCTCGGCTCCTATCTCGAGCGACACGAAGCCTGTCTGCCCATGCCCCTGATAGTAGCCTGAGGCATCGTATGACGGACGGGCGTAGAGCCCCTCCAGCCCCACGGCATAGTGCGGTGTGGAGCCGTTGCCGCGCATGGAGAGCCGCACCACGGGGTAGGCGTTGCCTTTGTACACAGCCGTGTCAATGCGCGTGCTATCTACTACGGGCCGCTGCGGTATGACGGTGCTGCCATCGGCCGTGGGCATGCCGTCGGCCGTCACGGTGATGGCTATCGTGTCGCCGCTGCGGTGACGGCCCACGGCGGTGTACCTCGCTATGGGCATGCCGTCGGCTATGGTGTCGCCACGGCATACTATGCGGTCGGGCAGTCCGTTGGTACGGCAACTGATGCTTGCTATGTGTAGCGGCGGCATCTGGCGGTTCATGGGACAGGTGAGCGACACGGTTATGCCTATGGAGTCGCCGTCGGTGGGGAAGGCGTATATGATGAGCTTGCTGTGGTTGCCGTCGAGCTGCCCGAGACCGGCGCTGTCGGTGCATGATGCGGCGGCAGCGACTGTGAGCAGCAGGCAGATGGCATGTCTTATATTCATATTGTTTGCGGTTTTGTATGATGAGTGACGGGGGCTGCGGGCCTGTGGTCAGAATCGCAGCGTGTAGCTTACTGACGGTATGATGGGTATGAAGCCACGGCTTTTGGCCCTGAAGTGGTTGTCGTCGTCGAGCCACACTTTCACGTACATGGTGTTGAGGTGGCAGTAGGCGTTGTATATGCTCACGTTCCACGTGCGCTCATGGCCTCGGCGTGTGGTGCGTGTGAAGTTGGCACCCACGTCGAGACGGTGGTAGGACGGCAGACGGTAGTTGTTGGGCCGGTCGAAGATGTAGCCGTAGGTGTAGTCGGTGGCGTGCGGCAACGGGGGCTGCAGGGCGTAGCCTATGGGCATGGTGACGCGGTTGCCTGAGTGGTATGTCCAGGCTGCATATACCGACGCGTGGCTCGTGAAGTCGTGCTTCAGCGAGAGGTTTAGCTTATGACGGTTGTCGAACTGGTCGTCAAACCACGTGGGGTATATGTCCTTGAACAGCCGTCGGCTCCATGACAGCGTGTAGGCCAGCGACATGGTGGTGGCACCACGGCTGTATGTGGCGTCGGCCTCTATGCCGTAAGCCTTGCCATGGCCGTCGGCCACGTCGCGCGTCCAGGTGGTGGCGGAGGGCTGGAACCCCATCCAGTGGCGGTACTGCAGTATGTGCGACGAGCGTTTGTAGTAGGCTTCGAGCGACAGCGTGAGACTATGCGACGGCTGGGAGTACACGCCCACGGCCAGTTGGTGCGACTGCGACGGCTTTATTTCGTCGGTGGTGGGAACCCAGAAGTCGGTGGGCAGCTCGAGGAAACTGCTCGCTATGCGGTGTATGCTCTGCGACATGTGCGTGTACGAGAGTTTCAGTGATGCCGTGGGCGACATCTGCCACTTCATGGCGAAGCGTGGGTCGGGCATGCAGTATGTGCGTCCGTTGACGGCCGTTATGGTGAGGCTTGTGCCGAAGTCGGCCGACAGCCGTGGTCCGAACCGCATCTCGTCCTCTATGTAAGCGGTGGCCTCGTACGACACTGCGTTGGTGTGCGAGCGCACGTATGTGGTGTCGCTGCCCGTAGGCTTGTCGCCGTAGTAGAACGACTGCTGTATGGTCTGCGGGCGGAACTGGTGGCGCGTGAGCGAGAGTCCGCCGTGCAGATGGTGACTGTTGGCCGGCCGCCAGTTGAGGTCGGCACGTGCCGCGAGGTCGAACATCTGCGAGCGGTTGAGCCGCAGGTCGAGGAAGTTGCGGCGGTGGGCGTTGCCGTCTATTATGTCGTAGTCGTCCTCGCTGTACTTCTGCCGCGAGTGGCTGTATGTGCCTGTGAGCATGGCCTGTACCGACAGGGTGCGTGAAGCCTGCATGTCGGTACCGAGCGTTAGGTTGACGTTGCCCCACGACATGCGGTTGTCGGTGTCGCTCACGTTGTCGTCGTACCGGCTCTTGTCGTCCACGCCGTAGCTGTCGTGTCCCGAGTAGAGGCTTGCCCATAGCGTGGTGCGGCTGGAGTGGCGGTGCGTGAGCTTCATGTTGAGGTCGTGGAACATGTAGTCGAGCTTGTACTTGTCGTCGTTGCCGCTGTTGACGATGGCGAGGGCCGGCTTCATGAGCAGGTCTATCCAGCTGCGGCGCAGCGATATGTTGAATGAGGTGCGGTCTTTGCGTATGGGCCCCTCTACCTGTATGCGGCCGTCGAGCAGCCCTAAGGACACCGTGCCATGCACCTTCTGCATGTTGCCGTCGCGCGTGTACACGTCGGTTATCGACGATATGCGTCCGCTGTAACGTGCCGGGAAACCGCTCTTGTAGAAGTCTACGCTCTTGATGATGTCGGAGTTGAAGGCGGAGAAGAGGCCCAGAGAGTGGTTGGTCTGATACAGGGGCGTGCCGTCGAGCAGAAACAGGTTCTCGTCGCTGCCGCCCCCGTGTACGTACAGCCCGGATATGAGGTCTACGCCGGCCGACACCCCCGACGTGCGCTGCATGGTCTTTATGAGGTCTGGCGACGACAGCAGGGCGAACCCATTGTTTATGTCCTCCTGTGTGAACGTGCGCTTGCCAGTCTGCGTGGTGAGCATTGGTGAGTTGAGGTTCTCGGTGACTACCACCTCGGTGAGCATGGTAGTCTGCGGCAGAATGAAATTGTGCGTGCAGTCGGCCCGCAGATGTATGTCGAGGGTGTCGGCTCCACAGCCGAGACTGCTCACCCGCAGCCTGTGCCGCCCCTCGCTCAGGTGCAGCAGATAGCGGCCGTGATGGTCGGACAGCGTGCCTTCTTTCGATACGAGGTCGAACACGGTGGCGTTGATTATAGGCTCGCCGTCGGAGTCGGTTATGCGCCCTCCTATGGTGAGCATGTCGTGCCGCTCGGCCTTCTTGTCGACTCCCACGACAGGCGTGTCGGCCTTGCGGAGTATCACGTTGTGCCGTTGCAGCCTGTACTCTATGCCGTTGGCGGTGAAGAGCAGGGCGAGGGCCTGGCGCAGCGGTACGGTGCGGATGTCGGGTCCGGTGTATGGCATGCCGAGATGCAGCGATGAGTCGTAGACTAAGTGTATGCCGTGCAGCGTCTGGAGCAGCCGCATCGTGGTGAGTACGGTGGGTGATGGCATGACCTGAGAGTCGGTTGACGGTATGGGTGCGGCCGCCGCCGTGACGTGCTGCATGCAGCATAGTATGATAAGAGGTATGAGGAATCTCATGCGTATGAGTATGGGTATGCGGGGCGGTTACTTGTTTATCTTTATGTCGAGAGTGGTCTCGAGTACCTCTATGGCATCGTCTGCCGATGCGGCCTCTATCTCTCCCGACACACGTTTGGTGGTGTCGCTTGCCGACAACTGCACGCCGTAGTGCCGCGACAGCTTGCCGAGCACCTCGTTTATGGGTGTGTCGTCGAAGTGGAACACCGCCACCGAGTCGGCACTGTGGCGTGGTGGTGCTGCGGCAGAGTCGGTAGGCGCGGCTGACGGAGCGTCATGGCCCGTGCCCATGAGGCTGCGGTAGCCTGCTATGCCGGCAGCTACGGCCATGCCTACCGCCACTACTACCGCCGCGGCCGCTGCTATGCGGCGCATGTTGCCGCCGCTGCGTATGTGGCGCATGGTCTGGAGCCGTTGCCAAGCGCGGTTGGTGTTGAGGCATCCCTGCTTGTAGTGCCTCACCACGAAGTCGAGTTCATCGTCATTTATTCTTTTCATAGTACTTGCTTTCTTGTTTATGAGGTAAGCGGAGGCGTGCCGCGCCCTACAATGACAGGAGCATCATGTATATGGCTGCGGCCCGTCCGCGCAGCGTGGTGTATGCCTTGTGTATGTGCGCCTCCACTGTCTTGATGCTTATGCCGAGGGCCAGGGCTATGTCGGTGTTGCGCTTTCCGTCGCGCTTGCTCATCAGAAACACGCGCCGGCACATCGTGGGCAGTTTGTCTATCTCGCTCCACAGCCGCGCCTCACGCTCACTGCGTTCCTGCAGAGTGGTGTCGTCGTCGGCCACGATGTCGAGGTTGGCGCATGCTGCGGAGCCGGTGTCGTGGCGGAGTCGGCCTAAGGCATCAAGACAGGCGTTGCGCGTCATGCGGTATATGTAGCTTTTCGGTGAGTCGGGCAACCCTCCGTCGCCCGACTTCTCGGCCAGCCGCACGAAGCAGTCCATCACCACATCCTCGGCCATGTCTATGTCGCCGAGGAAGTGTACGGCATACATGCACAGCGCACGGTAGTTGTGTCTGAACAGCAGTTCTATGGTCATTTGTCTCTGCATAGCATCGTCGGGATGTGGTGTGTACTTGGTTCGTAAGTCGTCAGTGGCATGCGGCACGCTTCATCACAGTCGTGGCGCATGGCGGTCAGAACGTCACGCCTACGCCGAACGACAGGGAGTGGCGCGTGCTGTTGCTGTCGTAGAACACAGGTTTCTGTGTGGCATTGTCGATATATCCTGTCGTTATGCCACGGAAGTCCTTGAAGTCGTAAGCCACTTGGAAGTTCACCCCGAAGTGCTTTGTTACGCTCACGGTGTAGCCCAAGCCCAGACGGCCGGTGAATCCAGGGTTTCATCAACTTGTTTTTCCAAATGCTCAGGTGTAGCCCAAGCCCAGACGGCCGGTGAATCCAGGGTAGAAGTCGTCGGATACGCCTATGGCATATCCCAAGTCTGTGAACGCATAGGCTCCCGGCAGTTTCTTGAGCGGCTTGTAGCGCAGCGTGGCATACAGTGGCATGGTGTTGAAGTCATCCTCCGTGTAGCGGTCGAGTCCTATGCCGCCGCCTACCGACCACTGCGGAGCCACGTCGTAGCGGGCACCGAGCCGCAGCGAGTTGCCGCCCATCTTGTAGTCCTTTCGTCCGTAGGTGCTGCCGAGCAGCTTCTGCGACAGACCGAGATTGTAGTGGTAGTCGAGGTCTACATGGAACTTTGACTGTGCCTCCACAGGCGACAGTGCCATGCCGCTCAGGCACAGACAGAGCGACAGCTTGATAGTGTTGTTGGTTTTCATCTTGTTGTATGTTTTAATGTCAGACATGCTGCCAGGGCTTTACAGTGCGGCGTGCGGCCGTCAGGTGCGTGGCCGTAGTGCCCTTTCCGAGGCAGTGTCGCTATTAAGACGGGTTCGGGACGGAAAACCCTTAGTCGCGGCCCATATTTTTTTACGCATTGCAAAATTACGTATTTGTTTGCCTTTATGTGCGAGAAATTCTGTAAGTTTGCACCAAAATAACAATTCATCAGGAAATGACCTATACTATTGAGAAAGTAACAACGCTCATTGGAGCTCACCGTTTCGGCACCGCCGATGCCAATATCGGATTCCTGCTTACCGACAGCCGCTCGCTGTGCTTTGCCGAGGAGACATTGTTCTTCGCCTTGAAGTCAGGCCGCAACGACGGTCACAATTATATATCCGACCTGTATCGCCGTGGAGTGCGCAACTTCGTGGTGGAGAATGTACCCACCGACTACGCGTCAACGTATGCCGATGCCAACTTCCTGAAGGTGGAGAAGTCACTCGTGGCACTGCAGAGGCTTGCCGAGCGTCACCGCGATGAGTTCGACATACCAGTCATAGGCATCACCGGCAGCAATGGCAAGACGGTGGTGAAGGAGTGGCTCAGCCAGATACTATCGCCCACAATGTCAGTGACTCGTTCGCCGCGCAGCTACAATTCGCAGATAGGCGTGCCCCTGTCGGTGTGGCTTCTTAATGAGCAGTCGGAGGTGGGCATCTTCGAGGCCGGCATCAGTGAGCCCGGCGAGATGCAGGCTCTGCGCGATATGATACAGCCCACCATAGGCGTGCTGACATGCCTCGGCAGCGCACATCAGGAGAATTTCCAGTCCCTCGACGACAAGTGCAGGGAGAAGTTGAGGCTCTTCCACGACGCACAGTGCGTGGTGTACTGCTACGATGATGAGGTGGTGAGACGCTGCATGAGGCAGTCGGCCTACAAGGGTGAGCAACTCTCGTGGTCGATGACAGACCCAGCTGCGGCCATATACGTAGGAAGTGTGGAGAAGGATGGCAACACGTCGCGCGTGACATATACCTATAAGGGCGACACATCGAGCTATATCATCCCGTTCATCGATGATGCCTCGGTGATGAACTCCGTGACTTGTGTAGCCGTGGCGCTGCATCTCGGCATCAGTCCTCAGGCTCTCAGCGAGCGCATGCCGCAGCTTGAGCCTGTGGCCATGCGCCTGGAGGTGAAGGAAGGCCAGCACGGATGCACGCTCATCAACGACAGCTACAACTCCGACATCAACTCCCTCGACATAGCACTCGACTTCATGAGCCGCCGCCCCGACCACAAGAACCGC
>JALFIM010000076.1 GCA_022775985.1 Prevotella sp. | reverse complement strand
GAGGCTGTGAAGAATGGCGTGCAGACGCTTATCTCCACTTTGCGCAGCGACCCGTATGCTCTCGAAACAGCATACATCAGTATTATAACATTCAACAGTTCTGCCCAACAGATTTCTCCGCTTACAGAACTTGCAGCCTTTCAACAGCCCAACATTGAAGCAAGCGGATGCACTGCTCTTGGAGGTGCCTTGGAACTTCTGTCGCAGAAGATGGATACAGAGATTACCAAGACAACGGCAGAGATGAAAGGTGACTGGCGCCCGTTGGTGTTCATAATGACCGATGGTGAGCCTACCGACTCCATCACCAAAGGACTTGCCGAGTTTAAGAAGCGCAAGTGTGGCATGGTAGTGGCATGTGCTGCCGGACAGGGTGCCAACACCAATACGCTGAAGCAAATCACCGAGAACGTAGTGCAGCTCGATACGGCCGACAGCGCCACCATAAAGGCTTTCTTCAAGTGGGTGTCTGCTTCTATCAGTACAAGCAGCAAGTCAGTAGAGGAAACTGCTGCCGAAACCACGACCATGAGCGAACTGCCGCCTCCACCTCCAGAGGTTAACATTGTGGTATAAAAAGAGCATTTCAAGAGTGTGAATGTCGGACGATGTCTGCTAAAATAGCCCTTGTCCGACATCTTTAAAAGCATGTATATGAGCAGAAGATTACCGGTATATATTTTAATAGACACCTCTGGCTCCATGAAAGGCGAGCCTATAGAATCTGTAAAAGTAGGCATCTCCGATATGATAGCCTCTTTGCGCCTTGACCCATACGCTTTGGAAACTGCATGCATCAGCATCATCACATACGACAAGGAAGTGAAACAGATTCTGCCTTTAACCGAATTGGAGAATCTTCAACTGCCTGATATTGAATGTCCCGACTCGGGACCTACGCATACAGGTGCTGCTCTTAATGCGTTGTGTGATTGTTATGACCGCGAAGTGAACATGGGCAACCGTGAGCAAAAGGGCGACTGGATGCCGTTGCTGTTTATCCTTACCGACGGCAAGCCGTCCGACTTGATGGTGTATGAAGAAGCCATAAAGAATGTCAAGCGTCATCAGTTTACAAATATCGTTGCCTGTGCCGCTGGTCCGAAAGCACAAACCGAGCCATTAAAGAAACTTACAGACAATGTGTTTACACTTGACACAATGGACAGCAGTACGTTCCGCAAGTTCTTCCAGTGGGTTACAATAAATGTTCAACAAGGAGGACGGACTATGGGGGTAGCAGCAGACAGTGTGGAACTTCCGCCGCCACCGTCAGAGGTAAATGTAGTAATATAAGCACGAATGAATTGCAAGATTGTAGGTTACGAGTACAAGACTCTTGAAGTGGTGCTTTCGCCTGGGGAGTCGTTCTATGCGGAGCGTGGCAGCATCGTGTATGTGGATGAGGCTTTGCAGCGTGACGCGGAGTGGAATGGTGGCGGTTCGAGAAGTGGACTCGGCAACTTGATAGGCGGAGTCTTGCGCTCGGCCTTATCGGGAGAGTCTGTATTGATAATACATTTCTATAACCCAACCAACACCGAAAAGAAAATGGTGTTGTCGGGCAGCATGTGCTCTCTTGTGCCGATACGTCTACAAGGCGAGAACCTCATTTGTCGCCGTGGGCATTATGTAGGCTCCTCGGACAAGGTACGGCTCAACCTTAACCTCAATCTGCAAGGCTTGTTAGGTGGTGTGGGCCTGTTCCAGAAAGTGGACGGCAATGCCACCGTGTTCCTCGATTCGCTTGGTACACCCATAGAAAAGGTACTTGCCAATGGCGAGACAATAGAAGTGGATGAAAACCATATCGTTGCTTTGCAGGGTTTCCAAACTTCGCAGATACAAGCGGGATGGTCTTTCGGAAATGTGCTTAGGGGCGAAGGCTTGAGTTTGATGAAAATAACGGGGCCGGGCAAGATATATCTGAGTCCGGTATCAATGGTTGTACAATTTAAACGTCAATAAAATGATAATTCGCTTTTTAGTTGATAGTTCCGGTTCTATGTCTGGTGAGCCTCTTCGAAAAGTTCATAAAATGTTAGTAGATTTTATAAAGCTATTGCATGAAAAAAATATGCAAGAAAAGGAGGTGTTTATCCAGATGTTATCATATAATATAAAAACAACCGAATTGATAAATGGTGAGCTATATAAAGTTTGGACACATTCTGATGGAATAAATTTGGAAATGGGGTATAAGGAGTATAGGGCACCTTATTTTAATGATATAGGCTGCGGCCCTAAAAATATTGGATGTGCATTGAAAAGATTTAATGAATATATGACGGTTGCTGATTTGTTGGTAATATTTACCAAAGGCACCCCTTCTGATGTGTTAGAATTTAATAGTCAGATAAATAGGACAAAAAAATATAATAAAAAAATAATTATTTTCCATGGCAATATTAACAAGATTGGCCTTTTGAGTACATTGACTGACAATATTTTTTCTTGGGATGTTTTTGATGCAGACACATTGTTTTCAACTCTACAAGATTGTGTGCATAATAGACAAAAAATGCCTGTTCCGCCTAAAGTAATAGAATTATGAAATATTAAACCTATGAGACGATTACCCATATATTTTCTTATCGACGTGTCAGAGTCGATGGTTGGAGAACCGATAAAGCAAGTAGAGAATGGTATGCGGCAAATTGTGCAGGAGTTGCGCACTGACCCTTATGCTCTTGAAACAGCATACATTTCGGTGATAGTATTTGCAGGAAAAGCAAAGAGCCTGTCGCCATTGACAGAGTTGTACAAGTTTTATCCGCCAGTGTTCCCTATTGGAGGAGGCACTTCGCTTGGCGGTGCCCTGAACTATCTGATGGACGACATCAACAAGAATGTAGTGAAGTCAACAGAAGAGCAGAAAGGCGACTGGAAACCTATTGTATTCCTTTTTACTGATGGAACACCAACCGACGACCCGTCAGCAGCATTTGCACGGTGGAACAAGGACTATCGCCGTAAGGCAAACATTGTGGCCATATCTATTGGCAACAATGTAAATACGCAAATGTTAGGACAGATTTCCGACAATGTGCTGCGCCTGAACAATACGGACGAGATGTCGTTCAAGGCATTCTTTAAGTGGGTGACAGCATCCATAAAGGCAACGAGCGTATCTGTTTCTGACATGGGAGACGACACTGTTGCGTTGGCTCCTACGTCTGGTATTAACCTTGACAAGGTTGACACATCGAAACCTTGTGTCGTTGACGAGAACTTCACGGTGCTTCTTGGCAAATGCTCCAATACAAAGAAAACTTATCTTGTGAAGTATGCCAAGCATTTGTCATCGGTAGAGGGGTTGGAGACATTGAACCTTAGGGCTACCGACTTCAAACTTGTAGGTGCATACCCTATTGATGAGGAGACATACAATAGTTTGAGTGAAGGCAAGTCCAACCGCTATATAAATACTATGTCCTTACGTGGTATTCCCACTTGCCCTTGTTGCGGAGCGCAACTCGGTGTCGTGGTTTGCGAGTGTGGTGGCATAATGTGTTCCGACGGCCACACAACGGCATGTCCTTGGTGTGGCATGAGGGGTTCTCTTGGCAAGATAGCCGAAGGCGGCATGGATATAGCAAGAGGAAAGGGGTGATATTATGACTTTGGAAAAAGCGTTACAAATAATAACAGGCAACCAGGAGGATGATGAGGCAGAGAAATTTCTCAAGTTCCTGTCGGAAAAACTGTGGGGCCTGTATAACACATACGTTATGGACAAGATAAAGATGTTAGATGGTGATTTGAAGTGGGATTTCACAATACCAAACGCCAAAGAGAATATAGTATATAATCAGACTGTGCCGATGCCACAGGTCGTTTCCCGTCAGTCTGACGATGTCGAACTGGTAGATGTTGAGGCGATATTGCTAAATGTTACTGGGCTTGATGAAGAAAAACATGGACTAAAATTGGAGGTAGCCCCTGATGGCAAGAGTTTCTCCATTACAGGGACTCCAAACCTTGACGCTTTCCGAAAGGAAGGAGCTGTGGCTGAGTCCACTTTTGAGTTAATACTTACTTACAAGTTTGTAGGCAGCATTAAGATGCCGCCTGAGCGTCCTACACTTGAGCATAAGATGCTTTTCGTTATCAATCAAGACCCACGCAAACTGTGGCGTAACATACCTGTTGATTGGGAAAACATGCCCGAGCATAAGTATAAGAACGATGATACTCAGGTGGAATATGTCAAGGTTGAGGCTTTGGCAGATGGCACTCCGCAAAAGGACATTGTTGCGGCAAGCAAACGCGGGCGCAGTCATGCACAAGAGGGCAAACCGCGTGACGATTATTTCCGCATGGAGCATATGGACAACGGATGGTACATTATGGCAGTGGCAGATGGTGCTGGCTCGGCAAAGTACTCGCGTCAAGGGTCAAAGATTGCCTGTGATGAATCTGTAAACTATTGCATGTCGAAACTTGGGCAGAGCAAGGCCTTCGAGGATGCAATAGGTAATTATGTGAATCTGCAAGAATTATCAGAGGAGAACGCCCGCAGGACTGTTGGTAATTGTCTTTATGACATTGTTGGAAATGCCGCGTTAAAAGCGCACAAAGCCATACATGCAGAAGCGGCCCTGACAAAGCAACCTATAAAGTATTATGCCACGACTCTTCTGCTCACCATTTGCAAGAATTTCCGTTTCGGTTGGTTTGTGGCTTCATTTTGGGTGGGTGATGGTGCAATATGTCTTTATGACAGAAATGCTCATACTGCAAAAATCCTTGGTGTGCCAGATGAAGGAGAGTATGCAGGACAGACTCGCTTCTTGACGATGCCTGAGATATTCAAGGATGCGACGGCATTATATCAACGTTTGCGCTTCTGTGTCGTGAAAGATTTTACGGCATTGTTCTTGATGAGTGATGGCGTGAGCGACCCTAAGTTTGAGACAGATGCCAACTTGAACAACCCCAATAAATGGGATGCTTTGTGGAATGACCTGAAAGAGAATGGTGTGGAGCTTACCGATGACAACGAGGCTTCAAAAGACCAACTGCTTGATTGGCTTGATTTCTGGTCACCCGGCAATCATGACGACCGTACAATTGCCATCCTTTATGAGGGTGAGAAAAAGGAAATGTGTGATATCCCAGAACAACAGGAGTGTGGTGAAATAGAAATACAAAATGAATAGTTATGGCAAACAAAGTGACATTGACGGCACAGGATGGCAGCGCCATTGAGTTTTATGATGAGATAAAGGCTCAGGGTGGTGTCAAGGATGTGTATTTCTCTACGGACAA
>JALFIM010000042.1 GCA_022775985.1 Prevotella sp. | reverse complement strand
TCGATAACCTCGTCGCGTTTTGCGGCATCCTTTACTTTCACGAAACAGTTGATTCTAAGCATAATCTTGATATTTAAGTTAGTTGATATGAATGTGCGTTCGTAGCATGTGCGGCTGTGGTGCCGTGCAGACAGAGCTGCGGCATGAGGCCATAAGCGGTGTGACGCGTGCCGCCGATACCAAGTGCGTATGCCGTCGGTACCAAGTGCGCGTGCCGTAACCGTCAGTATATGGGCAGCGTGGCGAGCTGGTAGTACAGCGTGAGGGCCAGACGCTTGTGCCCCTCTGCGTTGGGGTGCAGCATGTCGTTGGCCGCATCGTGGTACCACGGGGCGTACTTCGCCGACAGGGGGTACATGCCCGACAGCGTGGCGAGGTCGATGAGCGGCACTGCCCAGATGCGCGATGCCTCGCGTACCGACTCCATGTATGCGTCTACATACTCGCCGCAGGAGTTCTGGTACGACTCATCGGGCTGCACGTTGTCATTGCTGAACTGCGCGAAGGCGCGGTGCAGGGGCGTGAGCAGCACTATCTGCTTGGACGGGTACATGTCCTTGAGCTTGGCCAGTGCGGTGTTGATGCGTGCGCGGAACGTGGCGTTGCCCATCACGGGGGTGCGGTGTATGCGTCGGCACAGGGCCTTCGGTCTGCCGGCGGCGGCCTCCACGTCTGCTGGCTCCTCATCGAACCAGCGGCCTATGGGCACGCCGCTGTTGAAGTCGTTGGTGCCCATGAGTATCACTATGGCGTCTACGCTGTCGGCGTGCTGCTTCCACAGCTCGTCGGCCTGACGCGGTATGTCGTCCCACTGCCGCCCGTTGACGGCATACACCAGCGGCTTTATGCCGAGCCACTGGGCCAGGAACGTCCAGTACTTGTCCTTGATGCCTGTGGCGGCGGGGTCGGTCACGGAGTCGCCGAGCCATGCCACGCGCTTGCCTGCCCATGGATGGGTGAACGTATGCTGTGCGCTGGCGCTGACGACCGATGCCATCAGCAATACTGTGGCTATGATATGGCGGATATGTAGTATGTGTGTCATGTTCGTATAGGCGTAATAGTGTGGTGGCAGACGGCCCAGTGTGTGTGGCCGCGCCGCTGGCGTTAACGTGGTGTAAAATTACGAATAATAATCCGAACGGCAAAGGCCGCACGGCTGTTTAGCTGATTTTTTAACATAAGGGGCGTGGCCCGTAGGTATAGGTGGCGCGGCCCTGCGGCGCGTGTCAGAGGTAGCGCATGAGTATGTCCCACACGGCTATGATGTGGCATACCGACCCTAACAGCACGAAGAAGTGGAACACGGTGTGCATGAACCGCCGCTTGTTGATGCTGTAGAACACCGCTCCCGTGACGTAGCTCACGCCCTCGGCCACTATCCACACCACGGCGGCGGTGTCTACGCAGTCGAGCAGCGGCTTGAATGCCACGAGCACGCTCATGCCCATGGCCACGAAGCACAGCGTCTCCACGTTGCTGTGGCCCTTGAGCCGCGCGAAGCTGATGACGGTGCCTGCAATGGCCGCCGCCCAGATGAGCGTGAAGAACGTCCATCCCCAGTAGCCCTCCTCGCGCATGGCTATGAGTGTGATGGGCGAGTAGGAGCCGGCTATGTGCCAGTATATGGCCGCGTGGTCCCACCGCCGCAGCCGCTCCTTCCACTTAGACCACGCGCTCAGTGCGTGGTATATGGTGGAGGCGGCATACGATGCTATCATGCCGAACAGGTACAGCGACACTCCGGCCGTGGCCCACGGGTTGCCGGAGCGTGTGCACCACACCGTGAACACTATGCCGATGACCACTCCCAGCACTATACCGGCGGCGTGTGACCAGGAGTTCCACAGCTCTTCCTTGTGGTTGAAGTATATTCTCATGATTGCAGTATGTATGTGTTCAGAATATGTCTTATGTTAAGAAAGCTCTCTCTGATGCTCTGACTGTCGGCATGGGCGTACAGTCTGCCTTTCGCTCGCAGCATTCAGTACAGTTCGCGGAACCTCACGTCTATGCCCAGTCCGGTCAGGGCCTTGGCTATGCTGGCACGCGGCGTGGTGCCCATGTGGTAGGGGTACACCACCTTGGGGCGTATGGCCTTGGCGGCGAGTCGCAGCTGCCGCGGGCTCATGGTCTTGTGAGGGTCGCACGGCAGGAACGCCACGTCTATGTCCTTCAGCTGCTTCATCTCGGGTATGTACTCCGTGTCGCCGGCCACGTACACCCTGAATCCGCCGAAGTCTATGACGTAGCCGTTGCCCCAACCCTTGGGATGCATGCTGCGGCGGGCCGGGGTGGTGTTGTATGCCGGCACGCTGTATATCCACACGTCGTGCGTGAGCTGCGCCTTCATGCCGTTGCGCATGGGCACGCCGCGCTTGTAGCGGTTGTAGCAGATGGGCGTGAGTATCACGTTGGTGGAGTTCTTGGTGAGCAGGAATATGGCGTTCATGTCGAAATGGTCGTAGTGGTCGTGCGTGACGATGACAAACTCGGCCTTCGGCTTGTCCGTATAGTTGATGATGGGACGCACGGCACTCTGCACGGGGTCTATCTCATACTCGCGCCCGTCGTACTGTATCTGCAGGCTCGAGTGCTTGATGGGCGTGATGACAAGGCGTTTGCCCGAGGGCGTGGTGAACGTGTCGGGCCCTCCCTCGCTGCCCTCTCCGCACGACGCGGCGGCTATGGCGAGCAGCAGAATGGCGGCGGCCGTGGCGGCACGCGCACGCCATAGGCGCATGGCGTGGGCGGCGTATGTGTGCATGGCGGTGTGTCTCATGGTGCAAACTTACACAAAAAAGGTGAATTACGAACGCGTTGTGCCGAAAAAAGATGGCGTGCCTGTGTACTGAAAAGGCCCGCCACTCGTGGTGAGTGGCGGGCCCTGTGTGTTGTATTCTAAACCTTGTAAGAGGGATTAGAGCTGGGGACCAGCTGCTACGAGAGCCTTACCAGCCTCGTTGCCCTCATACTTCTTGAAGTTCTTGATGAAGCGTGCGGCCAGATCCTTGGCCTTCTCCTCCCACTGAGCAGCGTCAGCGTAGGTGTCGCGCGGGTCGAGGATGTGGGGATCAACGCCCTCAAGCTGTGTCGGAACTACGAAGTTGAAGAACGGAATCTCCTTGGTGGGAGCAGCGTCGATAGAGTGGTCGAGGATAGCGTCGATGATACCGCGTGTGTCGCGGATAGAGATACGCTTGCCTGTGCCGTTCCAGCCGGTGTTCACGAGGTATGCCTTGGCACCGCTCTTCTGCATCTTCTTAACCAGCTCCTCTGCATACTTGGTAGGATGCAGCTCGAGGAATGCCTGGCCGAAGCAAGCAGAGAATGTGGGAGTAGGCTCTGTGATGCCGCGCTCTGTACCTGCCAGCTTGGCTGTGAAGCCAGAGAGGAAGTAGTACTTGGTCTGCTCAGCGTTGAGGATAGACACGGGAGGCAGCACGCCGAATGCGTCGGCAGACAGGAAGATGACCTGCTTTGCGGCAGGACCCTGTGAGTAAGGACGCTGTATGTTCTTGATGTGGTAGATAGGATAGCTTACACGGGTGTTCTCCGTAACGGTCTTGTCGGCGAAGTCTATCTTGCCGTCCTTGTCAACGGTCACGTTCTCGAGCAGAGCGTCGCGTGTGATGGCGCCGTAGATGTCGGGCTCGCTCTCCTTGTCGAGGTTGATAACCTTGGCGTAGCAGCCGCCCTCGAAGTTGAACACGCCCTCGTCGTCCCATCCGTGCTCGTCGTCGCCGATGAGCTTACGCTTCGGGTCGGTAGACAGAGTGGTCTTGCCTGTGCCTGACAGACCGAAGAAGATGGCGGTGTTCTCACCGTTCATGTCGGTGTTGGCAGAGCAGTGCATAGAAGCCATGCCCTTGAGGGGGAGGAAGTAGTTCATCATAGAGAACATACCCTTCTTCATCTCACCACCGTACCATGTGTTGATGATGACCTGCTCCTTGCTTGTCACGTTGAATACAACGGCTGTCTCTGAGTGCAGGCCGAGCTCCTTCCAGTTCTCTACCTTTGCCTTGGATGCGTTGTACACGATGAAGTCGGGCTCCTGGTCGAACTCTGCCTCGTTCTGAGGACGGATGAACATGTTGGTCACGAAGTGTGCCTGCCAAGCCACCTCTACGATGAAACGAACCTTCATGCGTGTATCTTTGTGGGTACCGCAGAAACCGTCTACTACGAACAGTTTCTTGTTGGAGAGCTCTTTCTTGGCTATCTCCTTAACGGCTGCCCATGCTTCCTTGGATGCGCGGTGGTTGTCGTTGTGGTACTCCTCGCTGTCCCACCATACAGTGTCGTGAGATGTCTCGTCATCAACGATGAACTTGTCCTTGGGCGAGCGGCCGGTGTAGATACCAGTCATCACGTTTACGGCACCGAGCTCGGTCTCCTGACCTACCTCAAAGCCCTCAAGACCTTCCTTGGTCTCCTCGTTGAACAATACTTCGTAAGACGGATTGTACAGTACCTCAGTTGTACCTGTGATTCCATACTTCTCTAAAACTGACTTATCAAACTTTGCCATTTTTATTATTTTATTTTAGAAGTGAATTAAAATCTGCGTTATCTTAAATCCGCAGCAAAGGTAGAAAAAAACTGCCGAACGGCAAACTGTTTGCACGCAAAAAAGCATGCCGATAATTCTTTTTAGGTTAAAGAATATAAAAATAGGTGTAAGACATGATATTTTGCAATTCGGACATGTCAAATACTTGGATGTATTTTGTAATTTTGCAGCACGTAAGGCGTGCCCTGCCATGGCCTCCCGCGCCGCCGCGCCACGCCGTTATGCAACTCATGACACCAAATCCAGCTTTATGAAAATAATAAACTTAGCCGATACCAACAGTATCGTCAACCAGTACCTGGCCGAGATGCGCGACATCGAGTACCAGCGCAACCGCATGCTCTTCCGCAACAACATAGAGCGCATAGGCATGTTCGAGGCGTTCGAGATAAGCAAGACGCTCGCCTACGAGCCCAAGGATGTCACCACGCCGCTGGGCATCGCCCACACCGCGCTGCCCACCGATGACATAGTGCTGGCCACCATATTCCGCGCCGGACTGCCCTTCCACAGCGGTTTCCTCAACGTGTTCGACCATGCCGGCAACGGCTTCGTGAGCGCGTTCCGCGAGTACACCGACAACGACCACACCAACGTGGGCATACACGTGGAGTACCTCGCTACGCCCGACATCAACGGCAAGACGCTCATCATAGCCGACCCCATGCTCGCCACCGGCGGCTCCATGGAGATGGGCTACCGCGCACTGGCCTCCAAGGGTGCGCCCAAGCACATACACGTGGCCTGTGTGATAGCCGCCCCCGAGGGCATAGAGCACATACGCCGCACCTTCCCCGAGGACCGTACCACCATCTGGTGCGCCGCCATAGACGAGGGTCTCAATGAGCACAAGTACATAGTGCCGGGCTTCGGCGATGCCGGCGACCTGTGCTACGGCAACAAGCTCTGACCACACGCACCCATGCCGCAGCACCGCCGCAGCCGGCGATGCTGCGGCATGCGCGTCTTGTGACGGGCCGTGGCGTGCATCGTGGCTCGCGTGCGCAGTACTCTGACATAGTGGTAGTTACATGTTTGTAACAAGCTGCGCCCCATACGTTGCGCAGCCTCCGTCAAGAGGGGTTTGCGAAATGGGCCGAATCGCAGTGCAAAACGGCCCATTTCGCAGTATGAAACGGCCCATTTCGCAACGCGATTCGGCCCATTTCGCAATCCATGCCCGACACCGCCGCGCGGAAGCCCGCCCCAAGGGTCTCCGCGCCACGGCCGCACCCCTGTGCCCACGGCGCAAAAAAACGCCCGTGCCACGGCGCATTCTCATTAATAATGTGTAACTTTGCACACACAAACCAGCATTTTATATTTTAAATCATACGTATGAACATCGAGAAAGAGATATGCAGGGCGGCGCAGGAAGCCGTCAAGACGCTCTACGGACAGGACGTCGACGAGAAGATGATACAGCTCCAGAAGACCAAGCGCGAGTTTGAGGGAAGCCTCACGCTCGTGGTGTTTCCGCTGCTGAGAATCTCACACAAGAAGCCCGAGGACACCGCACAGGAGATAGGACAGTACGTTGCCGAGCACTGCGACGCGGTGGAGAAGTTCAATGTAGTGAAGGGATTTCTCAATATCGTGGTGTCGAGGGCCGCATGGGCCGCGCTGCTCGACGACATCAACGCCGACCCCACATACGGCCACAAGCACGCCGGTGAGCACTCGCCGCTGGTGATGATAGAGTACTCATCGCCCAACACCAACAAGCCGCTGCACCTCGGACACGTGCGCAACAACCTCCTCGGATGGTCGCTCGCGCAGATAATGGAGGCCAACGGCAACCGCGTAGTGAAGACAAACATCGTGAACGACCGCGGCATACACATCTGCAAGTCCATGCTCGCATGGCTCAAGTGGGGCAACGGGGAGACTCCCGAGACCTCAGGCAAGAAGGGCGACCACCTCATAGGCGACTACTACGTGGCCTTCGACAAGCACTACCGCGCCGAGGTGAAGGAGCTCGCCGCACGGTTCGTGGCCGAAGGCATGGACGAGGAGGCCGCCACGGAGAAGGCCAAGGCCGAGGCCCCGCTCATAAAGGAGGCGCACGAGATGCTCGTGAAGTGGGAGCAGGGCGACCCCGAGGTGCGTGCCCTGTGGCAGAAGATGAACTCGTGGGTGTACGCCGGCTTCGACCAGACGTACAAGACCATGGGCGTGAGCTTCGACAAGATATACTATGAGTCAAACACCTACCTCGTGGGCAAGAAGAAGGTGGAGGAGGGTCTCGCCAAGGGACTGTTCTTCCGCAAGCCCGACAACAGCGTGTGGGCCGACCTCACCGACGAGGGCCTCGACCAGAAGCTGCTGCTCCGCTCCGACGGCACGTCAGTGTACATGACCCAGGACATAGGCACGGCCGAGATGCGCTTTGCCGACTACCCCATAGACAAGATGATATATGTGGTGGGCAACGAGCAGAACTACCACTTCCAGGTGCTC
Source organism: Prevotella sp. (assembly GCA_022775985.1). Classification (GTDB taxonomy): domain Bacteria; phylum Bacteroidota; class Bacteroidia; order Bacteroidales; family Bacteroidaceae; genus Prevotella. Next base: position 8,390 of record JALFIM010000042.1, on the reverse strand, counting down.
TCCATACTGCTCGACCGCCTCGGGTTCAAGTGGGGCAAGGAGCTCGTACACTTCAGCTACGGCATGGTGGAGTTGCCCAACGGCAAGATGAAGAGCCGCGAGGGCACCGTGGTCGATGCCGACGACCTGTTCGCCGAGATGGTGGCCGACGCACGGCAGACCAGCGAGGAGCTCGGCAAGTTCAAGGACATGAGTGAGGCCGAGCGCGACGAGATAGCACGCATCGTGGGCCTCGGGGCACTGAAGTACTTCATACTCAAGGTGGACGCACGCAAGAACATGCTCTTCAATCCCGCCGAGAGCATAGACTTCAACGGCAACACCGGCCCGTTCATACAGTACACCTACGCACGCATACGCTCCATCCTGCGCAAGGCTGAGGCCGAGGGCATAGTGCTGCCTGAGCACGTGGATGCCTCCCTGCCCCTCAACGACAAGGAGACGGAGCTCATACAGAAGATGAAGGAGTACGGGGCCGCAGTGGAGCAGGCCGGCAAGGACTACTCGCCCAGCGGCATAGCCAACTACTGCTACGAGCTCACCAAGGAGTTCAACCAGTTCTACCACGACTTCAGCATCCTCGGTGCCGACACCGCCGAGGAGAAGACGGCACGCCTCCTTATTGCCAAGAACGTGGCCAAGGTCATCAAGAACGGCATGGCCCTGCTCGGCATAGAGGTGCCCGAGCGCATGTAAGCATACCACGGCGGCCGCCACACGCCATGCCCCCGCATGGCACGTGTGGCGGCCGCTGCCTTCATATATCACCACTATCAACGCTATGGACAACCTTCAGAATCCGCCATCATACCGACATGACACCGTGCTGCCGCTGCCGCCGGAGGTCAGTGCCAATGCCTATGCCGTGGACGCGGCATGCTCCGGCAACCCCGGCCCCATGGAGTACCAGTGCATAGACCTCGCCACGGGCGCACGGGTGTTCCACTTCGGGCCGGTGCATGGCACCAACAACATAGGCGAGTTTCTCGCCATCGTGCATGCCCTCGCGCTCCTCGACAAGCAGGGCATCACAGGCAAGACCATATACAGCGACTCCTACAACGCCATACTGTGGGTGCGCAAGCGCCAGTGCAAGACCAAGCTGCGGCGCGATGCCTCCACCGAGCAGCTCTATGGCATCATAGCACGCGCCGAGTCATGGCTCCGCACGCACCCCACCACCGCCAACCCGGTGGTGAAATGGGACACCGCCAAGTGGGGAGAGGTGCCCGCTGACTTCGGCAGGAAGTGAGTGGCTGTCTGCATAAGTGATATTAGGAATACAGGAAATGACGTGTCTTGGTCTGGCAGAAGAGGCGAGACAAGTTCTATATCATGAATGCTTAATATAAAAAACTGATGCTGAGTGTTTACTTACCATGCCTGCGGCATGTGTCATTAAGCAAGAGAGTAGATGAGAGGTGAGCGTATAGTCTGGGCGGACAGGCTGAGGGGCATCTCCATGATGGCCATATTGTTCTTTCATCTGGAGGCATACTATCGCGACTATGATGGTGTGCCCTACTCCATGTACGTGGAGAACGCGCTGGCTGCGTTCTTCTTCGTGTCGGGATATCTGTTCACTGGCTCTGGCGGCACACGTGTTCCCGACTTCAGGCACAAGTTAGTGTCCATACTGCGCGGACTGCTTCTGCCGTACATCATATTCACGTCGGCCCTGGCCCTGCCCAAGGCAGTCTATTATGGCGGCATCGCGGACTTGCGGTACTACGCCTTGCGCATACTCACGGGGGAGGCTTCGTGGTTCGTGTCGTCGCTTATCGTGGTGCAGTTGTACTTCCTCTTAGTGCTGTTCGTGGCCAGACGGCGGACGGCTGTGGCCGCGCTGCTGATGGTGGGGCCTGTATTGGCATGGCGCTTGCTCATGCACAGGCTGCCGGGCAATATCATTGAGTTCTCCGTCATACCCATGGTGTATGTGTATGCTGGATATGCCGCAAGAGCCAGTGGGCTCATGGCCAAGGCAGTACCGCCTTGGCTGTCGGCAGCGGCATGCCTCGTGCTTGTACTTCTGAAGTGGTATGAGTGGTCATACGGCATGGATATGACCATGTACACGGTGGGGATAACGTCTTATCCACTGTTTTTCTTAGACACCTTCCTGTCGCTGCTTGTCATGGTACAGGCTTGCAGGACGTTCAGGCTTCCCCATGTCGTGGAGTACACGGGAAGCCACAGCCTTGTATATTACTTCCTTTCGGGCGGCGTGCCGCTGCTGGTGTCAAGGGCAGCGGCCGCGTTTCATGAGCCTACGGCCGCGCTCGAGCCGCTGCTCTTCATCATAGTGTATCTCATCACTACTGCGCTGGCATGGCTCGTCTACCGCTACTTGCCGTGGACTGTGGGCAAGTGGCGGTGCAGTTGAGCACGGACGTGCTTACTGCTTCAGCCCGCTGATGAGGCGGCGTGCGAACTCCCACACCACTATGCCGGCCGTGACGCTCACGTTGAGGGAGTGCTTCGTGCCGAACTGCGGTATCTCCAGGCATCCGTCGCACTTGTCTACGGTGGTCTGGGCTACGCCTTTCACCTCGTTGCCGAGCACCACGGCGTAGCCGGGAGCATCGCCCGTGGTGAGGTGCTGCAGCTTGGTGGAGCCCTCCACCTGCTCCGTAGCCCACACCTTGTAGCCCCTGCCCTGCAGTTCTTCCACGGCCTCCGTGGCCGAGTCGAAGTGCTTCCATGCCACGGAGTCCTCGGCTCCGAGTGCGGTCTTGTGTATCTCGGGGTGCGGAGGCGTGGCCGTTATGCCGCAGAGGTATATGGCCTCCACGCGGAACGCGTCGCATGAGCGGAACACGGAGCCCACGTTGTAGAGCGAGCGCACATCGTCGAGCACCACTACGAGCGGCGTCTTGCGGGCTTCGTGGAACTGCTCCACCGACAGCCGCCGCATCTCCACGGTACGTAGCTTGCGCATCAGCAGCCTCCCTCCTTTGCCTCGAAGGCTATGGCGTACATCCTTATCTGCTTGACCATGGACAGAAGGCCGTTTGACCGTGTGGGCGACAGGTGCTCCTTGAGCCCTATGCGGTCTATGAAGTAGAGGTCGGCCCCGGCTATCTCCTTGGGTGTGTGGCCGCTGAGGACGCTTATCAGCAGGGCGATGATGCCCTTGGTGATGAGCGCGTCGCTGTCGGCTGAGAAGTATATGTGCCCGTCCTTGTAGTCGGCCTGGAGCCACACGCGGCTCTGGCAGCCATCTATGAGGTTCTGCTCGGTCTTGTAGCGTGCGTCGAGGGGCTCGAGGTCGTTGCCAAGGTCTATGAGCATCTGGTATTTGTCCATCCAGTCAGTGAAGTCGTCAAACTCGGCTATCACTTCATCTTGAGATTCGTTGATTGTCATTATCGTATGTCTTTTGTTCGTTGTCTGTTGTCATGGGGCGTGAGCGCGTGCCGTGCGGCATGCTGTCGTGTGCCGTAAGCAGTGGCTGTATGGCCTGTGTGGCATGGCACCACGTGCCGTGTGGCAAGGCTGTGCCTACTCCCTGAACCTCCGTTTGTCGTCGTAGTCGTGGTACGACAGGTTGTAGTCGAGGTAGAAGAAGTTGTGCTGGCGCTGGTCATCGTGCTTGGGTATGGTCATGTAGTCGCCGTACTTGGCCGTGAGATACTCGTGGGCGTGCTCCACTCCCATCACCGTGATGTCCTCGAAGCGTATGGGCGTGGGCGTGCCGAGGATGCTCTTGGGGAGCACTCCGCGCCGTCCGTCGTCGTAGTCGGCCACGAGCGTGCTGCTGTCGTAGCCGCAGCGCGTCATGACGCGGCGCAGGGCACGCTGCACGCCGTGGTTGGTGAAGAGCCGCTGCACTATCCTCGGAGCCCACGAACGGGGCCCGTGGCCGTGCTTGAAGGGGTCGCGGTGCAGCAGGTATATGACGCGCTTGAGCAGTTCGTAGCGTGCGAAGCCCACGCAGCGGGCAACGCGGCACGACGGCACGCCGTCTATGGGGAACACATCGACGTACAGTCCGCCGATGTAGTTGATATGCTCGCGCTCTATGAGCGTGGTGGACGCGTCCTGCACCTTGCCGAATGGGCCGGGATAGTGAGGGTCGGTCTCGGCGCACACGGCCTCGAACGGCTTGGGAAGCCACTCGTGGGCGTGTGCCATGAAGGTGTCATAGTCGGGGCGCGGCATGCAGATGTCCATGTCGTCGTCCCAAGGTATGAAGCCCTTGTGGCGCACGGCACCGAGCATGGTGCCCGCCCAGACGTAGTAGCGCAGTCCGTGCTCGGCGCACACCTTGTCGATGGCGGCGAGTATCTTTATGATATGCAGTTGCAGGGGGCGTATGTCGTATGATGCCATATAGGTCGTTGTATGATGAGTGTATGTGTGCTTGTGTCCGTCACATCTCCACGCTGAAGGGCACGGAGTGCTTGCGCAGGTAGCGGTTCCAGAACTTGAAGCGGAATGTCATGGTGATGTCCTCGCAGTCGTCGGGGTCGAGTCCGCGGCACGCGGCGTACTCGCGTGCTATGGTACGCACAAACTGCTTGGGCCCCCACAGCCGCGCGAAGTTGCGGCATCCCTCCTTCATGCCTATCTTGCGGAACGCCATGCGGTTGATGTCTACCAGTGAGAACACGTACTTGCCGTCGCGCAAGTCCCACAGCACGTTGCCTGGGGAGTAGTCGAGGTGCATGATGCCGCTGTCGTGCATGCTGGCCGTGAACCTCGCTATGGCCTTGGCCAGCGGCATGTACACCTCGGGTGCGGCATGGGCTATCTCGTACAGGCGGTGCGGATAGTCGCACTGCACGCTCACGAAGAACGAGAACGCCATGAGCCCGTGCTCATGCTGCTCTATGTAGGCCACCGCCTCGGGCGTGTCGAAGCCCTTGGCCGTGAGCCGCCCGGGGTAGCGGTAGGCCCTCACGCCCTTAGGCGTGCGCAGCCTGAGTGAGTATATCAGCGCGTTGAGGAGTGACGGGCGGTGGTAGCGCTTGACGTTGAGGCGCAGTCCGTCGGGTGCGGTGAGCATCTTTATGAGGTTGCGTCCCTCGTGTATGGTCTCTCCCTCGGCGGTGATGCGCTGCGGCAGCGACTCTATGAATGGCCTGAGGTGCTCGTAGGCCGGGTTTATGATGACTTTCATTGCTGTGCTGTGTTTGTGATTTTCGGGCGCGGCGCGTGCGCCAGTCCGTGGCCCTTGTTGGCGTGATGTGTGTGCGGTGAGTGTGGGGTGCGGCATGTGCCGTCAGATGCTGCGGTATATGTCGAGCACCTGTCGCGCCACGTCGCCGCGCTCGAAACGCCGCACGTACTCGCGGCTGCGCCTTATGCGGCTGTCGCGGAACTCGGCCCCGGGCATCATCTGCCTTATGGCCTCAGCCATCTCGGCACCGTTGTCGGGGTCTACGTACAGGTTGTCGGGGCCTCCTGCCTCCTCGAGGCACGACCCCTTGGCCGCCACCACGGGCAGACCGCACTGCACGGCCTCGATGATGGGTATGCCGAAGCCCTCGTAGCGTGACGGGTAGACGAACACATCGGCGCACTGGTATATGGCGGCGAGCATGGCATCGTCTACGCCGCTGAGCATCATCACGCGGTGGCTGAGGCCGTGCCGGCGGCAGTACTGCTCCACCTTGTCGGCGTATGGCGTGCGCCGGCCCACTATCACGAGCGACGTGTCGGGCAGATGCAGCAGTGCCTCGCAGGCGAGCATCACGTTCTTGCGCGGCTCTATGGTGCCCACGCTGAGGATGTAGTGGTCGGGGAGGCGGTAGCGGCGGCGTGCCTCTGACGCGGCCTCAGGGTCGGGCGTGGCACTGAAGCGCGGTGAGCAGCTCTGGTATATGATGCTTATGCGGTCGGGGCTGACATGGCCAAGCTCCACGATGTCGTCGCGCGTGCGCTGGCTTATGGCTATGATGCGCGTGGCGTTGAGGCATGCCTGACGGAACTTCCACTTGTATATCATCACGTCTGCGGAGCGGTAGTACTCGGGGTGGCGCATGAATATGAGGTCGTGTATGGTGACCACGCCCTTTATGCCGGTGTGGCGGAGGCCGAGCGGCAGCTCTCCCGACAGTCCGTGGAATATGTCCACGCCGTCGCGGAGCAAGTCGCGCGTGATAGATCGCGTGCGCCACCAGTCGCGGCGCAGCCGGCACGGGTGCCCGTCGGGGTACACGAAGCGCGTGTGCGGCCCCTCGGCTACCTGCGAGCGCAGGTCATCGCGCCCCGTTGACGGGGCGTAGAGCAGCAAGTCACAGCCGCTGTCGGCGGCTGAGAGCGAGTTGACGAGGGTGCGGCCATAGCTCCCCAGTCCTGTGGCGTTGGCTACGATGCGCTTGGCATCGAACCCTATGGTCAGTCTGTTCATTGGCTGTCGGAATTGAGGGTGGGAGATGATGCGACGATGCTGGTACCGTCGGCGTGTGCCGCATCGCGCTCTATGGTGTGTCCGCCCACCGTGACGAAGCGGCGGTCAAACTCCTCGTGCGTGCGCTTCCAGCGGTTGTGGCTCCATAGGTAGTACCGTGGCTCGCGCCGTATGTCGGCCTCGAGCATGGCGAAGAAGCGGCGCGTGATGTCGTACTGCGGCGTGTCGGCGGCATCATCGCACAGTTTGCGGAACGTGCATACGTACGTGCCGCGGCTCGGACGGCTCATCTGCACGTAGAACACGGCATCGTGCATCTTGCGCATGATGCGCTCGGCTCCTGTGAACACGGGCGTGTCGTGGTGCAGGAAGGGCAGCCACAGGTGTATGTTGAGCCACTTCGGCCCCTGGTCGGCTATATATCCGAATATGCTGCGCACGCCGTCGCGCCGCAAGGTGAGCAGCGTGCGCAGTATGTCGTTCTTGGGAACGGTGATGCCTGAGGGCTGCGTGGAGCGCATGTCGCGGAACAGACGGTCGAACACTGTGCTGCGCAGGGGGTGGTATATGAGCCCCACGCGCCGCTCGGGCGGCAGTGCTATGCCCACGCACGAGAGCCACTCCCAGTTGCAGTAGTGCCCGAGTATGGCGCCTACGTCGCGTCCCTGTGCGAAACATCGCTCCACCTCGTCGGCGCCACGTATGATGAAGCGTCGGCGCAACTGCCCGTCGCTGATGGTGAGCAGCTTCACAGTCTCCACGAAGTAGTCGCAGAACCAGCGGTAAAAGCCCTTCTCTATGCTGCGTATCTCGTCTGTGCCCTTCTCGGGGAACGCCGACGTGAGGTTGCTCCGCACTATGCCACGGCGGTATCTCACGACGTAGTAGAGCATGATGCTCACCACGTCGCTGGCGCAGTAGAGCACTCTCAGCGGAAGCAGCGATATGAGATAGAAGAAAGCGTGGACTATCCTGTACATATATTTTCCTTATTGGTGTGAGTGTGGTGGCAGCATCTGCCGTGGCGCACGGCTGCCGTCATGGGTGACATGTGATGGGTTGTGACGGCGCAGCGGCGTGCGGTGCGCTTACGTGCAAAAGTAATTATTTTTTGTTAAGGATGCAAATGTTTCGCCGCCGATTTTGTGATGTACAGGGAAATAGCCACGGCTCTCGCAGCATGCGCTATGCCATGCGCCGCAGGGCGGCAGACACCGTGCGTGCATTGGCTGTGGTGCCGTGGAGTGTGTGGCAAGATATGCTCATGGTGTGCGCCGCTCGCCGTACCGAGTGTGCTCGCAACTTATAATACCCTGTAAACCAGTGTGTTGCAAAACGGCCCATTTCGCACTGTAAAACAGCCCGTTTCGTGCTGCATTATGGGCCGAAACGCACTGCAAAACGGCCCATTTCGCAAACACGTATGGGCAGGCACGGCAGGAAAAGCCCTCCAGACAGGTATGATATATATCAATTTATGCGTAAAAAGGTCAAAAAAAAAACCGTCGGTTTGGGTATTTGTCATCGAAATGTTAACTTTGCAGAGTGTTCGTGAGAATACAACGTTTTTTCATTAGGTTAGTAGTTTGATAGATTTAAGGTAAAGATTATGTTATTAGATTATGAAACTATCGCACTGTTGGTAGGAGTCACGTTGGTGACAGTCCTCGGCGTGATAGCCTTGGTTCATACCAATGTGCGTTAACATTATTCTTTGGAAGGCCGGTGCGAGTGATTCGTGTCGTCCTTTTTTTGTGCCTTTTTATGGCCTGTGCAGACTTTGCGTCAGGTTGCCGCTTGCCTGTCATCGGCCTCAAAAAGCGGAAAAATGCAGACAGTAACGGCAAAATGCTTGCAAGTATCGGAAAAAACACATATCTTTACCACCAAATTAATATATGAGAGATATGAGACAATCTGAGGAACGATACATCAGTCTGCTGACCGACTTCGGTTTCAAGCGCATCTTCGGGACTGCCCCCAACAAGGACCTTCTCATCAACTTCCTGAACTCACTGTTCGGCAAGGAGCA
>JALFIM010000014.1 GCA_022775985.1 Prevotella sp. | reverse complement strand
TCTCGGCCATTTACCTTGATGACTCCTTCTTTGACAAATTCTGCAAGACTGCGTAGCAGCGAGTACTTATGTATGCCGAAACTGTCGGCTATAATCTTCCGCGACTCGTTGAGTCTTATGACATTGCTGTGTTGTGCTGCGGCTTCAGAACGTAGATAGTAGGCTACTTTCTCACGCACGGTGAGCAATGAGAGGAAGGCTATGCGCGAGGCAAGGAACGAGCCGATGTCGGATATGGCGCGGATGAAGTTGCGGCATATTGTAGGATTGCTCTCCATGATGTGCCACAGACTTTCGGGTGACAACCTCATCACGCGTGTGTATGACGTAGCTTCAATGGTGACGGGTAGATGGCGGTCAGAGGCGAAAATGTAGCATGGTGCGATAATGTCCCCTGAGTTAATGCTTGTCACCGTGACCTGTTGACCCGATGTCCCAGTCATGCGCACGGTCATGCTGCCGCTTATCACGATGTCGGCATGTCGGCAAGTGTCGCCCTTGAGACAGTAAGGGTCGTAACGGTAATAGTCTACCATGCGGTAGCTCACGCCATACAGCGCGGAGCTGATGTCGTCGCAGTTTAGTCCATTGAACAGACTGCATGCGGTGAGTGTGTTTAGTAGTTTTTGCTCCATAGCAATTGTAGTTGGGTTGGTTGAGTGGGGTCGTGGGGTGACTTGGCAAGTGACGGCACAGTGTGCTGCTGTCGCTATTTCATAACGAATTGCAGGATGCCAGTCAATACTGCGCTCATCTTCCGCTTGTCGGTGATGCACTCCAATGGAAATCCTGCGGTGAAGCACTTGTAGTCGGGGCCATCGTAGGCTGTGGCGGCAGACGAGCCATCGGCGTAGCGCATTGCACAGAACGCAGTGGCTGCTGGTGACAGTACATCGGTCTGTTGCGCAGCGTAGTGTATATGGTTTGGGGTGCGGTAGATGTCGAAGTCGGTGCCGAGTCCGTTTATGTTGTTGCTGCGGCTTGTGCTGTCTGATGCGTCGGCGTTGATTTTCAACACAGACTCCAACCATGCCTTTTCCTTGTCCGACTTCATGTCGGAACTTATGTACGCACCGCTTACCATGAGCCGTCCACCATGGCGCGTGTATTCACGGAGCTTCTCCTGCATGGCAGATGTCACGGTCTTATAATTTACAAGTGTGTGGCTGTCATGTTTCTCCAGGCCGAGGATGAAGTCTACGCAGTCGTAATCGGTTAGTCTCACAAGCCCGTTCTCTACGGCACGCGAAGAACAACTCACGATGTTATAGCCCGCCTTCTGGAGGGCTTCAACGTGTGCTGTGGCACAATCAAAATCGTTGCCTGCGATGAAATGCCCTGCCAAGTCGTCGCCACCATATCCCAGTCCGCCTGGCCCCTCTCTGCCGATGCGTGCTTTGTCGAAGCATACTTGTCTGCCGTTCCATCCGGCATACAGACCTCTCTGTACACCTATATCTGTATTGAGGTCAAAACCCTGCGACACACCGTCGTCAATGACGGCAGGTGCCGACAACCTATGGAATCCGTCCACAACGAGTATAGTGCCTTTGGCTTTGTGATGCGTGACAGCTGCCATCGTCTCCGAACAGAAACTTTCGCCGCCACGGTTGACAGCCGTCACTTTTAGGCGGTAGCTGTGCCCAGGCTCTGGCTTGAAGTCGAAGTGTGTGCCGTGGGTGACTGTGCCGTTGTCAAATCCACCGCTTCCCTCAGCCATGTAGACATTGTAGGCGGTGGGGGTTGCAGTGGGCTCCAGCTTGTCCGTCACTGGTGTCCATGCGAGTCGCAGCGTACCATCAGCCTGCAACAGCAGCCTACAGCAGTTGGGTGCCAGCGGCTCTACAACGCATGGCGTGCCGTGCATGGCATTCACGTACCGCAGTACGGCCTTGTAGATGGCACGCGCCATGGTGAACTTGAAGTCAGGATCCTGCCCCATGAGCATATCGGGGAAGTTCTGGTGTGAGAGCATCTCAAGTATGGCCGACGGCACTTCGGGACAACGCGTCTCGGAGTAGTTGCGGTCCCATAGGTATCGTCGTGACCATTTGCCATACTTGGCGGTAAGGTCACGCGTGACGGTGGTGAGCAGTGAGTCGGCAAGGTCGCGTGACACCATCCGTGACACACCGCTGTTGAGCCGTCCGTCATTGAAACGAGTGGTGCATACGGCGAGCGACCCTATCAGCCCACTCCCAAAGTCGTCGTAGCCGGCATCGCTGTGCAATGCGAGACTGAGTTCTATGGGCACACCCTTGCCATCGAGTGCAGGTACGTATGGAGAGCCACCAGCGAGCCAGTTGGCCATGAGCGACCTTACGTTTATGTCATCGGCGTAGTCGTCGGTTCCGCCTTTGCTGCTGTACACATCGTATGGCGCACCTGCCCACTGTGCGTAGTAACGGGAGCCTTCGAGGCATCTCGGGAGGCCGCTTGTCTGACCGCCCCTTGTGATGTTGCCCATGCCTCCGCCGAACCTTACTGCATCGGTACTGACGATGCGGTTTTTCTCCGCAGACCTGTTGGTGACCACTACTTTGTTGAACTCATTGTTTCCCTTGTCGAAGTCGAAGGTACCGAGGTACACCCATGTGCCTCCGCCCATTGTCTGGTTTACTCTGAAAGTAGTGGTCTGCCCCTTGTGGTAGACTATATACTCGGCATCGTCGGCACTGTTGCTTACGGTTTGGTAGCTCACATATACTGCATACCGGCCCTCCTCAGGTATCTCTGGTTGGTAGACAGCTGTGGCCGAGGCAGTGCGGCGGCGGGTAGTGGCTGTCATGCGTGCGGTGCCGAGACTGAATGGATTGTCACCATCAGAGTAGAGAGTTTTGGATGGAGCGAAACCACGCAGCGGTGCCTTCACCCATTTGTCCCCATGCTCGGAGTATGAGCCTTTGCGTGTGAAGTCGTTGTCTACGATTACCTCCTGTTTTTGCCAGTCGCGTTCACGCGGAGTGAAAACCACCGCTCCTGCGTTTTGCAGCATGGGTATGAGGTAGGGCACCACGATAGTCTGGGTGAACAGGTCTTCAGTAGTCCCGAAGAGATTCGGACGCTGCCACTGCCATCTGCCACGCGATGCCTCATAGTATCTGCCATGGCTCGCCCATAACGACAGGTGGCGGTCGTATAGGCCGTGTGTTATCGTGAACGGACGTGAGGTGTTGGCCGTCCAAGGCGTTCCTTTATAGTCAGTCTTGCCCCACTGGCCGCTCCTCGCACTCATGGCCCTGCCGTCATTGTCGGTGATGTATTGCTCTATGGGCAGACCGCATGTGATGACACGTAGTTTGTACTTGTTGAACGGACGCGGCAGCGCGTGTCCCAACTTCTTGTATATGGTGTTGACCGTCTGCTTGGTAAACTCCTGACAAGCGAATGCACTGCTGACGCTGAAAGTGACAGTCCGTGACAAGTCATTGATGGAGTATGACTCCACCCTCACTGTGCCAGGGATGCTTTCATTGCCATGTGGCTTGTATGTGAGAAAATATCCTGCGGCCTGTGCCTTCAGTTTCTCCTCGTTGTCGGTGGTTTGCGCCGATGCCGTCGCTAATGCCGAGACTGACATGACGAACGCGATAATAATAGCAAAACGTGTCATTGTCGTTATGGTGGGTTTATTTTCGTGTGCAGTGAGCTCGCGCCCGTGCAATACCTGCGTATGTATATGCTCTGTTCCGTGGGGCGTTACAGGGTGCCTGTCGTGAACAGTTCGGGGCGTTTGCCTGTGAACTTGCTGAAGTACAGTTTTATTTCTTTCATCTGTGTGTCGATATCACCGTTTGGCTCTATCATCTTCGTGCATGCTATCATCTTCTTTTGATAGTCTACACCGTATAGCAGAATGGGAATGCCGGCCTTGAGGGCTATATAGTAAAAACCTTTCTTCCACTCTGGATTGAGTGAGCGTGTGCCCTCGGGGGTTATGCACAGGCGGAACTCAGGGCTTGACTTCGCTGCCGCAGCGAGGTTGTCTGTCATGCTCGTGTGGCGGTCTCTGTACACAGCTATACCACCGAGATGTCTGAACCAGCATCCCAGAGGCCAGAAGAACCACTCCTTTTTCATGAGGAAGTTTATCCTCATGCCCTCAGCCCTTGAATAGAGCAGACCTATTATGAAGTCCCAGTTGCTGGTGTGTGGTGCCAGCGCTATGATGAATTTGTGTGGATGGGTTAATGTTATGTCCTTAGTCCATCCCATGCGCTTGTATAGAATCCAAGCGCAGAATTTTCTTAACATGCTTTTTATATAAATGATACGTGTGTGTATGTCTGCTTGCGCCTAAGTCTGCATTCGTGACGCTTACATACAACAATTCGGCTCCCGCTTGTACAGAGGGAGCGAATTTTCGTATGCAAGTCCATGACGCCAACGCGTGGGTATGTGTATGGCGTGTCGCTACTCCAGATTGGATACTTGGTCGCTGAGTTCCTCCACTTGTTTCTTGAAGTCAGCTATCAGCTTTTTGTAGAACACCTTGTGTGTAATCCCGGGCTCTGGATGTGAGACACGGCATATATAGTCGTTGTGTATAACAAGGATAGAGGTGAGCAAGGCATTGACGTTGTCCTTCTCTTGGATGTTGCTATACAAGGATGTGGCTATGCATTCTGCGAACAGGTCGCTGCAGACATAATTGATTGTTCTCTTGAGATTTCGTTTGTTTGCCATAATCTTTCTTTTTTATCACGCCAAAGATATTAAAAAAAAAAGTAAACAAAAAAGAAACCTCAAAAAAATATATCAAATTCGGTTTTCTTTTACAGTTTTTTTCAGTATATCAGAGAAAAGCAGTAATTTTGCATTCGTACTTAATACGTACGTAGAACGAATACGTATAATTTTTTATTCATTTATTTTCATTCTATATTATATTTATGGAGAAAAGTGCATTGCAGAAAGAGAGAGCCGCTTATCAGCCTAAGCTGCCTAAGGCTCTCCAGGGTGCAGTAAAAATCAAAGAGGGCGCTCCCACACAGAGCGTTGACAATCAGGAGGACATCAAAAAATTATTCCCCAACACCTACGGCATGCCTCTGGTGGAGTTCGTACCCGGTGAGGAGAAGCTCAGCAAGGCCATCAATGTGGGTGTAATCCTCAGCGGCGGTCAGGCTCCTGGCGGTCATAACGTTATCTCCGGACTTTTTGACGAGATAAAGAAGCTGAATCCCGCAAACCGTCTTTACGGTTTCCTCATGGGTCCTGGTGGACTTGTTGACCATAAGTATATCGAGATAACCGAGGACTTCCTCCAGGACTACCGCAACACTGGTGGATTCGACATGATAGGCTCTGGCCGTACGAAACTTGAGAAGGTGGACCAGTTTGAGAAGGGACTGGAAATCATCCGTGAGCTTGGCATCAACGCCGTGGTAATCATCGGTGGTGACGACTCCAACACCAACGCCTGTGTGCTGGCTGAGTATTATGCTGCAAAGAACTACGGCGTACAGGTCATCGGCTGTCCCAAGACCATAGACGGCGACTTGAAGAACGACCAGATTGAGACATCGTTCGGTTTCGATACTGCCTGCAAGACCTATGCTGAGGTTATCGGCAACATAGAGCGCGACTGCAACTCTGCACGCAAGTACTGGCACTTCATCAAGCTGATGGGCCGCTCTGCCTCGCACATCGCACTTGAGTGCGCACTGCAGACACAGCCCAACATCTGCCTCATCTCTGAGGAGATACAGCAGAAAGACCTCACCCTCAATCAGGTTGTGGAGCAGATAGCTGAGACTGTGGCCTACCGCGCAAGCCAGGGCAACAACTTCGGTGTGGTGCTCATCCCCGAGGGACTCATTGAGTTCATACCCGCTATCGGTCGCCTTATTCAGGAACTCAACGACCTGCTCGCCGCTCACGGTGCCGACTACAAGGATCTGGACAAGCAGGCACAGCGCGAGTACATCCTCGCACACCTCAGCGAGGCCAACAAGGCTACATTCGAGACTCTGCCTGAAGGCGTGGCACGTCAGCTCTCGCTCGACCGCGACCCCCACGGCAACGTACAGGTGTCACTCATTGAGACAGAGAAACTCCTCTCTGAGATGGTGGCTGCCAAACTCGACGAGTGGAAGAAAGAGGGCAAGTATGACGGCAAGTTCGCTGCCCAGCATCACTTCTTCGGCTACGAGGGACGCTGCGCAGCTCCGTCCAACTTCGATGCTGACTACTGCTATGCTCTCGGTACAAGTGCCGCCCAGCTCATTGCCAACGGCAAGACTGGCTACATGGCTATCGTGAAGAACACTACTGCCGGCACTGATGAGTGGAAAGCCGGTGGTGTGCCTATCACAATGATGATGAACATGGAGAAGCGCAATGGTGAGATGAAGCCTGTGATACGCAAGGCTCTTGTGGAGCTCGACGGCAAGCCCTTCAAGGCTTTCGCTGCCCAGCGTGACAAGTGGGCCAAGGAGACGTGCTACGTATATCCCGGACCGATACAGTACTGGGGCCCGAGCGACGTATGCGACCAGACCACCAAGACTCTTGCCCTTGAGCAGGAGTAACTATTAAGATACGCACATTACTGTGCCGCTCCCCGTATGCCGCTGCATCAAGATGCACGTGGACTGTTGGGTGAGCCACACGATGTAGTATAGTATTTTGACGGGATGTCATAGCTTAGGCTCCTTCGTACATAGGGAGACTCTATGTGTGGCATCCCGTCATTTTTTACATCTCGTTTATCTGATAAATGACACGGACAAGACCTTCTACGAAGCCTACACGACGGAAAAACAAGCCTACGGCATCACGCCGCAGCAGAAAGGGTGTAGGCGGACATATTGCTGCTTTTCTTGCACGACACATGCGTGCGGCATGGTGGATAGGTGGTATAGGCATGTCGGTGTTTTATGCCTGGCTGTTTTATTTTTTCTTCGTCAGTCCCACGGGGTTCAGATGGCGTGCGCTTTATGGTGACGTAAACTATCCTAAGGGATATGAGATACATGGGATAGACATATCGCACTATCAAGGCACCATCGACTGGGATGCCTTGCGCGACGGCATGATAGAGGGATGCCCACTGCGCTTCGTGGTGATAAAGGCTACGGAAGGTTCGTCAAGGCTCGACCGCAACTTTAAGGACAATTTTGCTCAGGCCCGTGAGTATGGCTATATCCGTGGGGCTTATCATTTCTGGAGCAACCGCTCGTCGGCTAAGGCACAGGCTTACTTCTTCCTTGACAAGGTGCGTCTTCGCGATGGCGATCTGCCGCCTGTACTTGACGTGGAGTATGCTCCAGCCGACAAGAGCATAGAGGAGTTTCAGCAGGATATCCTCACATGGCTTCACGTGGTGGAGGATAAGTATCATGTGAAACCTATTATATATACGTACTACAAGTTTAAGGAGAAATATCTCGGTGCTCCCGTATTTGACGACTATCCCTACTGGATAGCCCACTACTATGTGGATAAGGTGGAGTACAAGGGCGCATGGAAGTTTTGGCAGCATACTGATGCTGGTAAGTTGCCTGGCATAAAAGGAGACGTAGACTTCAATATATACAATGGCTCATATTATGACTTGAAGAAACTCACGATAGGCAGCATGGTCAATGACTATTAGTCATGGCTATGAACGCACAAAAACGTATCGTCCCCGAAGAGGGCAGAGGCACGGAGGGCTATAAGCTATGTTCCGCGCACTGCAATCTTCGGGGACGATTTTTTGTATCGGCATCGCCTTTCATGCTACACCATGTATCTGCCATGCTTGCTTACATTGGCAGATGACATGCTCACCACAAGTCAAGGCGTTGGCTCTTTGGTATGTACATACTGTCAGAAGAAGTGATGCCGAATGCCTCATACCATGCGTCTATATGTGGCAATGCTCCGTTCACTCTCCATTGTCCGAGAGAGTGGGGGTCGCTCTTGGTGCGGCTCCTTATCTCCTTCTCCGTGATGTTTCCGGCCCATACACCGGCGTATGACAGGAAGAATCTCTGGTCTGGCGTGAATCCGTCTTTCTTATCAAGCGGCTCTGTTTCCTCTGCCTTCTTCAGTGCGGCGTATGCCACTTGCAGTCCACCATGGTCGGCCAGATTCTCACCGAGTGTCAGACGGCCGTTGGCGTTGAGGTCGGGCAGCACTTTTATAGAAGAGAAGAATGCTGCATATCCGTCGGCTCGCTTGGAGAAATTCTCCGCATCCTGTTTCGTCCACCAGTCTGTCATGTTGCCGTCCTTGTCGTAGTGGCGGCCCTGGTCATCGAAACCGTGCGTCATCTCATGTCCTATCACCACGCCGATGGCTCCGTAGTTGAACGCGTCGTCGGCAGTCATGTCGAAGAACGGTGGTTGCAGTATTCCTGCCGGGAAACATATCTCGTTGGTGGTGGGATTGTAGTAGGCGTTCACAGTCTGTGGATACATGTACCACTCGTCCTTGTCGACGGGCTTGCCAGCCTTGTCGGCGATATCCTTCTTGGCCCAGAAGTCGCGGCATGCCACCATGTTCTCGTAGTACGACTTCGTGGGGTCTATGTGGAGGGTGCTGAGGTCTGTCCATTTGTTGGGATAGCCTATCTTCACGTAGAATGTACTCAACTTCTCAAGCGCGGCTTTCTGTGTGGCAGCGTCCATCCATGTCTGGGCCTTTATCCTCTCGGCGAGGGCTTTCTGCAAGTTGCTGACGAGTCTTTCCATCCTTGCCTTGGCAGCGGCAGGGAAGTACTTGGCTACATATATGCGCCCGAGAGCCTCACCCATCTTGCTCTCTACCTGACTCGTGGCTTTCTTCCATCTTGGGTAGTCCTCCTTTCTTCCGCGCATCACCTTGCCAAAGAATGCGAAGCTCATATCGGCAGTCTTGTCGTCAAGATAGTCGGCGGCATCTGTAATTATGTTCCACTGCACATAGTCGCGCAGCTCCTGTGCCGATATTTTGGCGAATACTTTCTCCGCACCAAGCATGAAGTCGGGCTGTCCGACCACAAGCGTGGCCATGTATTGGTCTTTGACACCCTGTGCCAGAAGCATGTCACGCAGATGCAGATGAGGGTACTTGCTCTCAAAGTCGGCCATGGTCATCTTGTTGTAGTTGGCCTCCACATCGCGCAGCTCGGTCTTGCTCTTGCTGGCTTTGGCGAGAGCCGTCTCTATCTTCATTATGCTCGTCATCTTCTTTTCGGCATCACCCTTATAGCCCAATGACGTGAACATATTGACGATGAACTTCTTGTAGGCATCACGAATCTGCACTGTGGCCTGGTCGTCGTCAAGATAATATTCGCGCTCGCCGAGTGTGAGTCCGCTCTGGCTGACAGTGAGTATGTTCTGTGAGGCATTGCGCTCGTCTGCTGCGAATCCGAATGATACGGGTATGCCGTAGCAACTGAAAGCATGTCTCTTCTGTATAGCCAGAATGTCCTTGATGCTCTTTGCGTGGTCGGTCTCAGCCATCAGCCCTTTCAGTGGCGTGAGCCCCTCTTTGTTGCGGCGTGTGCTGTCCATAGCGAGTTTGTAGAAGTCGCTGAGTTTCTGCTCTACGGTACCGACAGTGTATGACTTGGATGCCAACTCGCTGAGGATGCCGTTGATTCTCTTGTCATTATCTTGCGCCAGCTTGTCGAAACTTCCGAATCGGGAATAGGCGGCGGGCAGGGGATGGGCGGTCATCCATCCGCCACAGGCAAACTTGTAGAAGTCGTTGCCAGGTTTTGCTGTCATGTCAAGGTCGGCGGTGTTGATGCCCGACCGCAATGGCGTTGTCTGCGCTGCCAGTCTAAGTGGTAGTGCTGCAAACGTGACAACAGGAATGAAGTGTCTTAGTCTCATATTTATAAATTTATATTAATGTTTTTGCTTCGTATGATAAGTGAGAGCCCTGACTTGATTTTCAAATAAAGTACTCTCGTATTCTTTAGTTTGCGATATGGGCCATATTGCATTGTGATTCGGCCCATATCGCAGCATGAAACGGTCTGTTTTGCAGTCCAAAACAGCCTGTTTTGCAATACGGTGTGTATCAGTGTGTTATGACGTGTGGCGACATCTCGAAAATTAATACGATTCTGAGTGTCCGTTTGCGGCAATCAGTCTATGCTCACGGTCTTGTCTCTCTGCACGCTTATCACTCCCCGCACCTTGGCAAAAGCCTCTACGGCCTTTTCGGATTTGTGGGTGTGGTGCAGGCGTATTGCCACGGCGTTTACTATGCTGTACTCGTATATTATCTCAGCCTTGTGCTTCTTTATGGCCTCAAGCAGTGGCGCGTTGCCAGTGTCATGGTCGTAGTATATTATCAACACGTCGGCGTTCTGTCTGTAGGTTTTGTCGCCGAGGTCGGTGATGACGTTGTCGGGAATACGTCCCGAGGAACAACCAGTCAGTAACATCTGTACTATGACTGCTGTGATGATGGAGGTTCTCATTTCTTTTCGTTCTCGTAATTTGTATTGTTGATGTTATCGTGTGTCGTCTGTTTTGTGGCTTATGGGTGCTCTTCCCAGAAAGAGATGTACTGTCTGGCCACATTGAGGTAGTCATGATGACGTCGGATGTATTCTTGGCTCTGCCGTTTGAGTAGTGTGATGCGGTCTGGGTCGCAAACCGCCTCTTCAAGTTGTGCGACCACACTGTCTATGGTAGGCTCTACGTTTATGATTGGGCGTAGCTCTTCCTCTCCCAACAAAGCGTAGTGTTCGGGTTCGCCTCCTCCCATGCATACTATACCTCTTGACATGGCCTCAAGCGGATTCATTGAGGGGGTGTAGCTGTACAGTTGGTCGAGGAGTATGTCGCTGCCGTCCATGACCTTCATATACTCGTTGAAAGGCAATGACTCTACCTTGATGAGCTGCATCTTATTAGGATGCTTTGCTGCGACGAGCTCTGCCGCCTTCAGCATTATGTCCGTGCCTTTGTACTCATTGCGTAGCTTATTTATGCCGATGAATACTCTTACAGGATTGTGGCATGGCTTGGTAGCCTCCGCCTTCGGTACTATCGGGAATGGTATGTAGCACAGTTTGTTATGAAATGCGTCCTTATAGCATACCCAGTATTCGTAGAGTCCTGCGATTATGCCGTCGCAGTCGTCCGCTATCATTTTATTTATTTTCTCCTTGTCGGTACCTATCCAGTCTTGCCGCATACTCAGCGCATCAGCATTGGTACGGAGGCTGTCACCGATGTTGAAGTCGCTATAGCGTAAAGGCTTGCGCTCGCAGCAGACGCTCACCCAATAATAGTCCATGCCGAATGCGCACATAAACAGCTTCTTGTTGTTCTTGCGCAGATAGCGGTACACGGGTGCTATGGCGGCTGCACGTAGCTCAAGAAACATGGGGTTGATAATCTGTACTACGTCATAATGCCGCATCTTGGGCAGGAGCCACAGTAAGCGTGCCACGTAGCCCACGCCACCCATTATCCCGTTGTGACGGGACAGGTCTATATCGCGTGGGTAGTCTTTCCAGAAGTCGCCATTGGATATAAGCGTCACATCGTGTCCCAGTTCGCGCAATCCCTTTTCAAGTGTCGCGTGAACATTGCTGTACTCGCCTAAAAGCAGGATTCTCATAGTCGTGAATTTTTGCTTGTCATGATTGATGATGCCACATCTGCCGTGAATTTATTGTAAGAATGGCGTGTGTCGTGTCTGCTACCGCTTCGACAGCAGCGTGGCAGCGACAAACAGCCGCCTTCCTACCTTGCTTGTCATCAGTTTTCTGAAAGTAGTGTATTTCTTCGTGTACTTCTTGTCAGATGGTGGAAAAAGACCTTTTGACTCAAGTCTGGCTACACGCTCGTTGAGTTGTGCCACGGAGTGTGTGTCTATGACGGTATCGTAGAGATAGTCGAGCACCATCTGGTCGATACGGCGTTGCAGTGAAGGTTGGTCAATGGGGGGCAGGGTGTCCTTGAGGGCGTACAGACGGTCTATGATACTCTCCTTGTCGTTGAGCCGCTTCTGACTGTTGGCGGTGTCGGCAGCGTGTGTTATGGAGTTGCTGCGCTTGCGGTAGAAGTAGCTCTTCACGTGTGTGTCAAATACGCGCTCGCATCTTAGAATCAACTGAGGCGTGAACTCCTCGTCCTCATGCAGTATGCCTGGCCTGAATGTAAGGGTTGCCGCCACCGACTTTCTGAACACATAGCCCCATGCCGGTGCCTTAAGATTGTTCTGGCGCATGTATTCCGCTCCAGTCTGGGGCTTGGGCAGGAATGAGGGCACTCTATCTGAGTGCTCGCATTCTTTCTTGTCTGTGAAGTCGAACAGCACCACATCGGGGTTATGGTACCTTACAAGGTCAAGACAATGCTCATATTGTACGCGCAGCAGATAGTCGTCAGCATCGATGAACTGTATATACTTGCCAGTAGCCACCCGCATGCCAAGGTTTCGTGCCTCGCTTAGTCCGCGGTTGGCCTGACGTATGTATATTATGCTGTCCTTGATGTCTGACAGTGCCAACAGGCAGTCGTTGTCTGCTCCATCGTTTATGAGGATTATCTCACGTTCCTGTGCTGACAATGACAGCATGTGTACACTCTCAATACACTCTCTCAGCATGCTTGTCGGCTCGTTGTAGAACGTAATAATGAAACTTACAAGTGGTCGTGTGGAATTGTCTGCCATCTGTGTCCGTTGTTTTCATACAAAGTTATGTATTTTTTCTTATATGTGCAATTTTGTAGTGGTCTTTTGCATTCTTTGCATTAGCGAATACAGACTTTTAGTCCACCAATGTCCTAAAGAATAGATTATCCCGTTAAGTGTATATCATTATAGCCTGCGTTTAGCGGGATTTTTTGTTAAGCATCATTGACTTGGATTCAAAAAATGATATAGAGGCTGCAACCGATAAGTTCTTGTCTGATATATCGTGGCATGGTCTTACAGACTTTCAGCAAGAATGTGTTACCAGTTGGACGAAACTCTTCGCAACGAATGAAATTCAGTTCACAGACAATGCCATTGACAACTTCCTCGCTTTTGTCGACCACATGTCATGCAGCGCAGACACATACGTTTCGCTTGGTGGCTCAAATGGTTGCGCTGACCAACTTACGAATTGGGACGGAACACAAAAAGTGGGATTGGGAGCAGTTCAAAGAAAAAAGGAAAGAGGTTTCTCGCTATAGTTTAAGATAATGAGCATAAGAACTTGCTTTGTTTGAAATTAGACAAAGCAAGTTCTTATGATTGTTAATCAAAGAGGCATAAACGCATTAATCTCCTCAGAATAACACAAGATAGTGTATAAGTGATTGATAATCAATATGTGATGATTATAAAAGTGAGTATGATGTTCCCAAGATGTTCCAAAAAACATATTTTAATGGTGAGTTTGAATGTGGTAAAAGAGGATGTGTTCAACGACATTAAAATGGCTTCAAAAATAGATTTTGGCGATAAAAACTTGTTAACACGCAATTAAGACTTGATTAACACTTTAGAGAAAAGATAAACCGCTTGTTACAGACTTTCATACTTTGACGAATAATGTATAATGCTACGGATAAAGTTTACTTTCTCCGTACGTTTTTACAAGCCGATATTTCTTTTTCTTCCCTATGTTTGATTTTTCAAATTTAGGGAAATGAAAGATGTATAAAAGTTGCAGATATAAAACTATGGATTGGAAATCTGTTAAGGATTGAACAAGTATTTGCTTTTCTCCATATTTATTTGTAATTTTGCAGCCAAAATTCAAATAAGAGTTTTGTAATTCTCATCGGAGGGTCTTGAAATAAGGCTGGACAAGATGACTGGGTAAAACCATTCATACTTGTCCAGCTTTATTTTATTGTGGTATGATTCAAGACCTGTGTGACGATTCTCTCTCGGGTGTAATACATAAAATTAGGTGTAAAAATATAGAAAAGAAAAATAAATGAACGGAAAAGACTTGACACAAGGCAGCATTCTCGGCAACATCATGACATTCTCTTTGCCGTATATGCTCGCTTACTTCCTGCAAATCCTTTATGGATTGGCAGACCTCTATGTCATCGGGCAGTACTGTGATGTTGACAGCACTACCGCCGTATCAAACGGTGCGCAAGTGATGTATATGGTTACGGTAGTACTCATCGGACTTGCTATGGGAACGACCGTGCTCACCGCTCGTGCCGTAGGAGCAAAGGATAACCCAAGAGCACGAACCATTGTGGGCAACACGATAACAATGTTTGCCGTCATTGCTGCCGTACTGATGGTGGTGTTGCTCTGCCTTAGGGGATGGATAGTAGGCGTAATGGACACACCAACGGAGGCTGTTGATGGTATGGAGCATTATCTTACGGTATGCTTCATCGGCATCCCATTTATTATCGCCTATAATATCATCGCCTCGATATTCCGAGGTTTGGGCGATTCCAAGAGTCCGATGTATTTCGTAGCCGTGGCGTGTGTGGTGAATATCGCATTGGATTATCTCTTCATCGGCTACTTCAGATTGGGAGCAATGGGCGCAGCCCTTGGCACTACACTCTCGCAAATGGTAAGTGTTCTCTTTGCCATTACCTCTATACGTCGTCATCGTGGAGTGCTTGACATATCACGTTCAGACCTTCGTCCACGCAGTGATGTGATGAAGAACATTCTAAAGGTGGGCTTGCCTATCGCCATGCAAGACGGATTCATACAGGTTTCGTTCCTCGCTATTACCGTGATAGCTAATCAGCGTGGACTTATTGATGCCGCAGCCGTGGGTATTGTGGAGAAATTCATAGGTTTCGTATTCATCGTGCCATCGGCTATGCTATCCACCGTATCTGCCATTTCCGCCCAAAACATCGGGGCAGGAAACATGGAACGTGCCAAGCGAACCATGCGCACCGCCATGATGATAACCACAGGATATGGTGTGGTAGTCTCTGTCTTGTTGCAATTCTTCCCACAAATAGCCGTAGGCATATTTACTGATAATACACAAGTGTTGACACAAGGTTCTGATTATCTCCGTGGCTATGTATGGGATTGCATCTTTGCAGGTATGCACTTCTGCTTTAGTGGTTTTTTCACGGCTTGCGGTTACGCCATCATATCCTTCGTACACAACAGTATTTCGATTGTCTGCGCTCGCATTCCGCTTGCGTGGCTATCATCCAACCTATACCCTGACACGCTTTATCCTATGGGATTGAGTACCTGTACTGGCTCTGTACTGTCGTGCTTGATATGCGTAGGGGCATATTATTGGATAAAGAAAAAAGTACCATGTGATAAGATATAAACTAATAAAAATATGGAATACAATAACAATGTAATTCGTCGTCAAGACCGTTTGCTTTCAAACGAGGGGGTACTGTCGCTGCTCCGTACTGGAGAATACGGAGTTCTTTCTATGATTGATAATAGGGAAGATAAGGAAATGGCATACGGTGTGCCTGTCAATTTTGCATGGGACGGAAAGGAATCCGTGTATATTCATTGCGCTCCCGAAGGACGTAAATTGCGTTGTCTTGGCAAGAATGCGAGTGTGTCATTTTGTGTGGTAGGAAAAACAAAGGTGATACCCGACAAGTTTACCACCGCATACCAAAGCATCATACTGGAATGCCAAGCGGAAACAGGTCTTGCCGAAGATGAGCGAAGAAAGGCACTTCACCTTATCCTTGAAAAATATTCTCCCGACCATGTGGAGACAGGAAAGAAGTATGTGGAACGCTCCTTTGGACGAACCAATGTGATAAAGCTGAATATTATAAGGTGGAGTGGCAAGAGCAAGAGAATGATGTAGGGGAAACATCGAAGAAGCAGAAAAAACGGCAATCAATGCTCTAATTCGCTTTCCGTGGACAAAAGAAACTTGAATCAAGACCTTCAACAATACTTGAAAGTTGTCGCTGATTGCAATCAACTGCACCAACAACCATTAAAAGTAGGTGTTGATCGCAATCAATGCCTTCAACGAATCCAAAAGTAGCCGTTGATTGCAATCAACAGCTCTAACGGCATTCAAAAGTAGCTGTTGATTGCAATCAATACCCTCAACGAGCATCAAAAGTAGAAATATTTTCTAATCAATGGCTTCCATGAGCCCAAAAGCGTGACGAACGCAAGTCGTGCCATCGTCTATACGGTGTTGAGGGGCATCGTCTTCACATTGGCAACCTTCATGCTGCTGCCGTCGTTCTTCGGTGCAACAGGATTGTGGCTCGCAATCCCTGCGGCGGGAATGGTAACATTGCTCATCATTGTTTCCATGCGCTTCCGCAACAAACTATAAGGTCGTTCATTTCCCCTTGTTTTCGTACGTTAAGAATTTAGTTCCAGCGTTAAGGAATATAAAGTTCTTGTGCTTTTCTGAACTTTATTTGTAATTTTGCGGCAAATTACATCAAGCAAAGGTATCTTGCACGAAAAAGATACCTTTTTTGAATATCAGAGAATGCAGGATATAACCCATAAGAGAATCAAGTTTGCTTGGCTATTGCTGTTGGTTTACATACCGATGATGATAGCTGTGACGTTTCACCATCATGGTGAAGCGGAGGGGACTCATGCTGCATTCTATTGTCAAGACTGCGCCCATCACGTTCACCACGACGGACACCTTCTCGCCCTCCAGCATGAGATGCACGAGTGCGTGCTCTGCCAAATGCAGCACATGCCTTACTTGGCTCCGACCGTCTTGCTGTGGGTAGCAGTCATCGTATGCCATCGCATCATTCGCATGGCAGTTTGCCCAAAGTGCAAGCTGATGGCAAGTGATGCTCAAAGCACAAGAGCACCACCTTATTATATACGATAAGAGAAATCGTGTTTTAATAAAAATATAATAAGGAAAAACAATGAAGAAAACAATATTGAAATCAATATTGCTGATGAGCCTATGCTCGTCGGCAACAGCCCAAGCTATGGCTATAAACGAAGCTAAGGAAGACTCCATCAAGCATTTGCCTATCACCGAGACTGACGTGAAGCTGAATGAGGTCGTGGTAACAGGACTTACGGGTTCGCAAAAGCTAAAGCAATCGCCTGCCCCAGTCTCCATCATCAGTCCACGACAGTTGGAAGCCCAGCCTTCCACCAATATCATCGATGCCATTGCCCATCAGCCAGGCATCTCACAGATAACAACAGGCAGCGGTATCTCAAAGCCTGTGATTCGTGGCTTGGGCTACAACCGTGTGGTGGTCGTCAACGACGGCATCCGTCAGGAAGGTCAGCAATGGGGCGACGAGCATGGTATCGAGATAGACCCTTATTCCGTGCATTCGGTAGAAATTCTGAAAGGTCCTGCGAGCCTCATGTATGGTTCGGATGCGATGGCGGGTGTCATCATCTTCCACCAAGCCCCAACACTCCCGAAGGGCGACATGAGAGCCAACTTCTCCACTGGCTACCAGTCGAACAACGGACTATTCGACTACTCGCTCAACTTCGCAGGCAACAAGGGCGGTTTCGTGTGGAATACCCGATATAGCGGCAAGATGGCTCATGCTTACAAGAACAAATACGATGGTTATGTCTTCGGCTCTTCATTCCGAGAGCAAGCCTTCTCACAGTTGTTGGGGCTGAACTATCGCCAAGGTTACTCACACCTCACCCTCGACTACTACCACCTTACTCCTGGCATCGTGGAGGGGGAACGCAATGAGGAAACGGGAGACTTGGAAGTTCCCGATGGATATGACCTCAAGGGATATGGCAAACCGATGCCGTACCAACAGATACACCACTACAATGCGGTGCTCGACAACTCGTGGTATCTGGGCGAAGGCAACATCAAGTTGCTCTTGGGCTATCAGCAAAACAGACGACAAGAGTTTGAGGAGGAAGAGAATCCCAACGAGTGCGGTCTCGACTTCCTGCTCCATACCGTGAACTACGACTTGCATTATCTCTCGCCAGAGACGAATGGATGGAAATATTCCACGGGCATCAATGGCATGTGGCAGGAGTCCATCAACAAGGGAACGGAGTTCTTGATTCCAGCCTACCGTCTCTTCGACTTCGGCATCTTTGCCAATGTCAGCAAGCAGATGGGTAAGTGGAATCTCAGTGGGGGAGTCAGATACGACCATCGACATCTGCACAGCGACGCTCTCCAAGAGAACGATGAGTGGCGGTTCACTGCTTTCCAGCGCAACTTCGAGGGATTGACTGGTAGCATCGGCATGGCATACGAGTTGAGCGACAACCTCAATCTGAAGTTGAACCTGTCTCGCGGATTCCGAGCACCCAACATCAACGAACTTGCCGCCAACGGTGTACACGAGGGAACGATGCGCTATGAGCTTGGCAATGTAGGTCTCAAACCAGAGCATAGTTGGCAGGTGGACTTAGGGCTTGACTACACCTCCTCTGTTGTCTCTGCCCAACTGGCTCTCTTTGCCAATCACATCGACAACTATATCTTCAGCGAGAAGATAGCGGATGAGAATGGTGCGGAAATCTTGATAGACGAAACTCCTGCCTATCAGTTTACCGCAGGTGACGCACGCCTTTGGGGCGGTGAGGCAAGGGTGGATGTCCATCCTTTGCCACGCTTGCATATCGGCAATAGTTTCTCTTACGTCAACGCCATCCAGTTGCGCCAACCTCAGGAGTCGAAATATCTGCCATTCACCCCTGCGCCTTGTTGGAATGCGGATGTCAAATACGAGTTTGTGTGCAATGGTCGCACCTTCGACAATCTTTTCTTGAAGTTTGCCACAAGTTGCTATCTTCGCCAAAATCATTATTATGCCACCAATGAGACCGAGACAGCCACTCCTTCATACACGTTGCTGAACGTATATATGGGTACCGACATCAAATGTCATGGCAAGCGCATCCTTTCGCTCTATCTGTCGGGTGAGAACCTAACCAACCGAGCTTACCAAAGTCACCTTAGCCGTTTGAAATACTTGGACAGGAACAATGTGACTGGAAGAATAGGCGTGTATAATATGGGCAGGAACTTTAGCGTCAAGGCTGTTGTTCCTATTGACTTGTAATATATAAGGAAGGTCATACAAACATAGCCGTATCTTGCACAAAGGGTGCTTGATACGGCTAATATTTTCTATCCCAATGGCGGTTTCCCCATCGAAAAATGGTTAGAAATGACTATTGCGTATTTTCCTCATACTGTGTACCTTTGCACCCACAAAATCAATAACAAAAAATAAAAGATATACGGTATGAAAAAGAAAAATGTAATGGCTCTTGCCTTATTGGGCTTTGCGCTCATGGCATGTCAGCAGACTAAGCAAGAAGCAGTGGCAGAAACAAGCCGCAAACCAGCTTTCGAGGTGCAAGACTGCGACCTCACGCTCGGAGGCATCCACTTCACCAAGATGATTAACGATGCCGACAAGCAGGTGAGCGAGATGGACGGCATCGTTCGCTTTACCGCCCCAGAAGGCACAGACCTATTCATTGACCCAGACGGTGGCAAGCTCACTGCATCAACAGCGAAGGTGCTTTTCACGGAGATAGACAACACCAAGCCTTTCACCTTCTCGGCTCGCATCAAGCCGGGCTTCACCAAAGCCGGACTTTATAACCAAGGTAACCTCATGGTCTTGGCGAACGATACCCTGTGGCAGAAGTTCTGCTTCGAGCAGGATGAGCGTAGCAAACATCGTGTGGTGACAGTTCGCACGGTGGGAACTTCCGATGACAACAACCACGAGGTCATCACGCAGGATTTCATCTATTACAAGATTTCCTCGGACACCCACACCATCGCCAGCTACTATTCGCTCGACGGCAAGGAGTGGCAGATGGTGAGACTGTACAAGAACAACTATCCGAAGAACCTGTTGGTGGGTTTCAGTTCGCTTGCGCCACAAAAGGGAGAATGTGTGAGTGAATTCTCAGAGTTGCGCCTGTCAACCGAGACGGTGGGTGACTTCCGAATGGGAGAGTAGAATCTGGTTAGAGTAACCCCATCACATGTGCCAGCTTGCATGCTTCGATGGCACGATCTACCTTCAGTTTCTGGAGAATGTTCTGGCGATGGCGGTTCACGGTGTTGATGCTGATGCAGAGATTGTCTGAAATCTCTTTCGACAGCAGTCCCTGGTCGATAAGACGCAGCACCTCCAGCTCTCGTTCAGAAAGTATATTTTTGTAATCCTTATTCGTCAATATCCGCACCTCTCCGGTTCGGGTATTAGCGAATTTTGCTTTTCTGTCTTCATCAGTTGCCAGCGTATAGATGCAGGCGCAGAGCAACAGACAGCCGTTCTTGTCGGTGGCAAGCGGAATCATCCTGTGCTTCACCCAGCGGTATTCTCCACAAGCATCTTTTACTCGCAGGTAGTTGC
The DNA here is from genome assembly GCA_022775985.1 of Prevotella sp. Classification (GTDB taxonomy): domain Bacteria; phylum Bacteroidota; class Bacteroidia; order Bacteroidales; family Bacteroidaceae; genus Prevotella. The sequence goes on along the minus strand of JALFIM010000014.1, from coordinate 1,093 downwards.
AGAGTACATAATCGCGATAGTGCTGGGGAGTCGAGTGGCTGGCGATGTAGCGCAGGAATGCAATCTCCTCTGCATGGCGCCTGCTGAGATCGTCGTGATGGCAACGGTCGAAGATGAAGTTCTCGTAAAGCGAAGGCAGCAGGCTGACCCGTTCCTCCGGCAAAATGCCCATCATATCAGCCACTCCGCCGAAGTAGCAGTAGCTGCTGTTTCTGCGGTTATCTCCCATTGAGACAACTGCATTCTCAGCCATGGCGTATGCCCTGGCTATCATCTTACATTCTGTAAGCATCTGTTCTTCATCGCTTTCCGTATCAAACGATTGTGAAAGATACAGTTGTTCTATAGGTTCGAAATTCTTGTCCATATTTATGCGCTCGATTGTTATCTATCGTGCTTATAATGATGCGACTATAACATAGGAGGATAACCTATTCCCCGACCCCATATTAGCGCATTATATTTGCAAAAATACAAAAATATTCAGAATATAGCATTTAATACTGCAGAGATATCATCTTTAATCGCAGTTATGTGCTTAGAGGAATACATTGATTGAACATCATCCTTATTGATTCTCACAAGTGAGGAATTCTTCCATCCGTTTACCATTTTTTCAAATGGGAAGCGGATAATGGTTGGAGTATTGAATCCTACTCCAAGCTCTAGCAAAACAGTATTCTTGTCTCTTGACTTTTCGAGAAAATCGTAATAGCGGTTGGCTGCTGAATGCCATGCTTCATCCTCAACAAAGAATTGATCACAGCGCACGTGGACAGTCATTTTCTCGCCACAAATAGGACAGCGAGGAATTAATGACGATGGGATGCGACAATTCTTGGTTTCTGCAAACATCTTTTTTATCAAATCCTCGTTGTAGTAAAGCTTATCATGACAGCCCTTAGCACATTGCAGATAGGCATAGTCGTCTTGCACCTCAAAGAGTCGGTCGGCAGAGAATCCGGCTTTTAGGAATTGTCCATCTACATTTGTAGTAATCACAAAATACTCCTTGTCTTTGACGAGCTTATGCAGTTGCTGATACAATGGCGCAGCCTCACGAAAGCGGATGAAATTGATGTGACGAGCCCAA
>JALFIM010000013.1 GCA_022775985.1 Prevotella sp. | reverse complement strand
GTATGGCCGCGGCATCGCTCTGCGCTATGCTCTTGATGCATGCGTCGAGACTCTCGCTGCGCGTGAGCTGCATCTTCTGGCGCAGACGGTAGCGGGCCATGTTGACACTGCTCTCGGCTATGCAGAATATGTCGCCTATCTCATGCTTGTTCTTGCCCAGCATGATGAGCATGCACAGCAGCTCCTCCTTGTTGCTTATTGACGGCACACGGCTGTGCAGGGCCGGCATGAAGCCTGGGTATGTGGCGCAGAAGTACTTGCGGAACTTCGTCTCGCCGTCCTCGCTGCACAGGTTCTTTATGTCGTGGCTTACTGCCGCAGTGATGGCTGGGCCACCCATGCCGCTGAGGCGGCGCATGAGCTCCTGCTTGTCGTGCTCGGCCTTCTCGAGGTCGGTGGTGACCTTGAGCAGCTTCTCCTCCATGAGCTGCCTGGTCATCCTGTACATCTTGCGCCTGTTGTTCATGATGATTATGGAGAGCACGAGCAGCAGCACGCACGCTATGGCTACGGCTATGATGATGGTGGCACGGCGCTGCAGCTCGGCCTCTTTCATGGCCAGTGCCTTCACCTTGTTCTCATTGTCGAGCTTTATCACGGTGGAGGATATGTTGTGCAGCGTAGTCTTGTAGCTTATGCGGCGGTCCTTGGTGTTGATGGCCTGGGCATACTGCCTTATCTTCGGCAGGTCGTTGGTGGCGAGGTAGTGGTCGAGGGCATACTCGTATGCGCCGTCTATGTATCTTGGGCTGTCGCCGTTGGTGGCCTTCTCGTACATGCTGTCGAGGGCCTGCTCGCCCAGAGCCCTCTCGCCGTGGGTGAGATATGCCTTGGCAAGGTGGTAGTATGCCTTCGCGCTGATGTACGGAGTGGCGTCGTGGGCGGCACGCTTGAGCATGTCCATGCCCTCGGTACGCCTCTGTGGTGAGCCCGTCCGTGACAGTATGCGTCCGCGCACGAGGTCGATGTCTGACCTGCCGCTGTTGTAAGGCAAGTCCTTGCAGTAGAGCTCCGATTGCGATAGGTAGTGCAGGGCGGAGTCGGGCAGACCGTTGGCCTCGCACGTGCGGGCCTTGTTGGCGAGTATGGTGCTCGTGACCATCGGGTTGATGCGCTCGTGTCCTTTTATTAGTTTGAGGGCGCGGGTGGAGTAGGTGTCGGCCTTGGCGGATAGGTTCCAGCTCATGAGCAGCTCTCCAATGTCGTCGCATGCGTTGGCCATGGCCAGTGAGTCGTTGAGCTTGTGGGCTATGTCATAGCTCTGGTCGTACATGTCGAGGGCCTTGCCCATGTCGCCGCTGCGCTTGTACATCATGCCGAGGAGCGAGCTTGTCCACTGCACGCCGGAGGTGTTGTGCCCCATCGTGGCCTCTTCTATGGCCAGGTGGCCGTACTTCTCCACGTCGTCCTCGCGCCCTTTGACGCAGAAGTATGTGGCTGCGGCATAGCTGTAGTCGCGGAACAGCCGTGTGTGGCTGGGCGCGTATGGAGGTATGCGTAGTGCTCTGTCCATGGCGTTGGCCGCCTCCGTCATGGCCTCTGTGCGCGACATGGCGTAGGCGAGGCACACCATGGCGTCGCGTCGGCACTTCCTGTGCAGAGTGGTGTGGGGCTTGGCGAGCATGGCTTGCAGCCGCCTGACGCACTCCTCGGGCTTGCCTATGGTCTGGTAGGCGTTGACTATCTGCACCGTAGCGTCGGATATTATGGCCACGAGGCTGTCGTCGGCAGACTCGTCGGCCGCACTGAGCATGGCGCATGACTCGTATGTGGCTATTGATTTCGCGGTGTTGCCTGCTGCTGCTTGCTGCCGTGCGGTCTGCATCATGGCCTTGGCCTTGGCCACCTCGGGGTATTTGCTGGCGGATATGTGACCGTCGCTCTTGTGGCTGCTGCACGACAGTATTATGGCAAGGGCCGCGATGGTGGCTGATATGGCTCTTGCCATAAGGCACAGGTCGCGCAGCTTGTCGGCACGTGTGGTAGTGATATGTGTTGATTTCACCATTATAAAGTACTTCTTGAATGCCGTATCGTAGGCTTTGTGCCGTAGGCGGCATCCTGTATTCGTAGGTTGCATGTCGTTTGTAAGCATGTGGCGCACCGCATTGTCAGTAGGCCTATGGTGCACTGGAGGGCTGCTGTGTCATAGTTCGGATGCCGTATGGTGTGGCTTGAAAGCCGTGTATTACGGTTTGAATACCCCGTATTATGGCTTTAAAGTCTTGTGTTACGGTTTTAATGTCGTGGGGCTTGGTCATAGGACGGGGCTTGGTGGTGCAGCCGTATTACTTGATTTAGTGACTTATTGGTTGCAAACTTACTAAAAAAGAATGGTATTACGATGCTGATGTCTGCGTTTTTTGCGAGGTGTGGGCCGTTTTGTTGTTTATTGACATGGCTGTGGCATATACTAAAAAAGAGCACACCCACTGTGGGTATGCTCTTCTGTTATAGACTTGTTGTCGTCGTATCGTATGATTATTCGTTCTCGGGGCGGAGCTGTCTTACGGTCTCTGCGGCACGCCACATCTCCTTGTCGTGCATAGCCTTGAGCTCTGCGTTGAGCTTCTCGCGGTAGTCGGGCTTCGAGTTGGAGTCTATGGATATCTGTGCCTCGTTGCCAGTCTTGACAGAGAGGTACAGCCACTCCATCACAGGTTTGATGGCCTCGCGGAAACGGGGAGCCCAGTCAAGGGCACCGCGCTGCGCCGTAGTGGAGCAGTTAGCGTACATCCAGTCCATGCCTTTCTCTGCAAACAGTGGCATAAGGCTCTGTGTCAGCTCCTCAACAGTCTCGTGGAAAGCCACAGAAGGAGAGTGTCCGTGCTCGCGCAGAACCTCATACTGAGCTTCGAGCAGTCCCTCGATAGCACCCATCAGCGAGCCACGCTCACCTGTAAGGTCGGAAGTAGCCTCACGCTGGAATGTTGTCTTGAACAGATAGCCTGCACCGATACCGATACCGAAGGCGATTGTCTTCTCCTCAGCCTTGCCTGAGTGGTCCTGATATACTGCGTAAGAGCAGTTCAATCCACGGCCTTCGAGGAACATTGTACGGAGCGAAGTACCCGAGCCCTTAGGAGCCACCATGATCACGTCGACATCAGCAGGAGGAACTACGCCAGTGCGGTCGTTCCAGTTGATAGCGAAGCCGTGTGAATAGTAGAGGGTCTTGCCCGGTGTGAGATATTGTTTGATTTTCGGCCATACTGCAATCTGACCAGCGTCAGAAAGAAGCATGCAGATGATAGTACCCTTCTCGGCTGCCTCTTCTACAGAGAACAGAGTCTTGCCCGGCACCCAACCA
>JALFIM010000011.1 GCA_022775985.1 Prevotella sp. | reverse complement strand
GTATGGTGTCGATGGTCTCGGGCAGGGTGATGCTCTCGGCACGTCCCCACTTAAACGCGTTCTCGCCGATGGCCGTCACGGTGTAGGTCACGCCGTCGTGCTCCACGGTCTGGGGCACCACGTAGTCGCTTACCACGGTGTTCGTGGCATCCTTGGAGGCGGCTTTCGACACCTCCACCTTAGTGGGCGCAATCTGTTTGTAGCTCAATGGCGCGATGGTGAACTCCACCTGCGCACTTGCTGACATGCTGGCCAGTGCCAGCGCAAAAAGTAGATATTTCTTCATAAGCTATATATATATAAATATGTTAGTGACTGCATCCTGGCGGCATCGTCGCGCAAATTGACGACAATGGCCGCGTATCGTGACGATTCGTTGTAAATCCATGGCAAAATTAATCATTTATCCGCGAAACACCATACATAATATGATAAAATGATATTTTCTGCATGCGGATGGCGGCTTTTTGATGTCGCATTTTGTCATTGTGCTTATAATAAGACACCGCTACACGCCTTATCGCAAGACGCGCAAAGGCGGCGTGAGGACTTGTGGACATGCCGCCACATGCTCTCACGCCGCCTCGCGTGCCTTGCCAGGCCATGGCGCTCCGCCACGGCGGAGCGGCTACTTGGTGTGCTGTGCGCTGATATCGTCGGCCGACAGCTTGGCCGCCGGCACAATGGAATTGGTGAGCACGCCCTTGCCTCCCGGCTCGGCGTGCAGCAGCGTGAATGAAGGCACGTTGCGGCTTACGGCGAAGTCGCAGCGTATGCCGCTGACGTATGAGTCGAACTTGCCGTCGCACCAGATGCACACCTCAGGCTTGTCGAAGCCTGTGTACCACATGGTGTAGCAGTTGACCATGCTCACCGACACCCACTTGCCGAGCCAGAATGCCGTGGCGAAGGTGTCGCTGTAGCAGTAGTCGAGCCAGTTGCCCGATGCCTCTACCACGAATCCGCGCGTGGTGGAGTAGTCCTGCTCGGGCCCGTTGATGTAGAGAGGGTGTATGTTGCGCAGCACGTTGCCGCCGCTCTTCAGCCGCACGCCTATGTTTACGGCCGCTATGCGCATGTTGGTGAAGGTGTTGTCGTAGCCCTCCACGAGCACGCCCACGGAGCTCTTGGTGTTGTTGCCCACTATGTTCACGCCGCTGATGTCGGCATCCGACGAGCCGTTGTTCACACCGCGCTTGATGTGTACGCCCACGCGCACGTGCTTTATCGACACGTCCTGCACCACCGTCTCGCGTCCGCCGTCTACCGACACGCCGTCGGCCACGTTGTTGCCGTCTATGATGCCGCCGCGCAGACCGTAGTTGCTGCCGGGCGTGCTTATGTCGTTGGCAGGATGCGACGCGCCGAGGCGCACCACCGCGCCGCCCTCAGCCCAGTCGCCCGTGGCCTGGAGCCGCGCGTAGTTGGCCAGCTCGAGCATCACGCTGCGCTTGGGGTCGGCAGGCGTGAGTATCGGGCGCGACACCTTGTACACGCCGTCGGGGAAGTATATCGTGCGGTTGGGGTGGCTGTCGATGAGCCGCTGTATGTCGTCGGTCACATCGCGCGACCCGTCGGCGGGCATGTACCGCGTGGCAAGGATTACGGATGTGGTGTCTGTTCTCATGAAGGCATCGGCGGTTTGGGCAAATGTGTCAGCGGCTTTCGCAGACTTGTCGTGGCCCGAAACCTTCGTGATGATGCACGAGGTGCATGACAGCGCGGCGCATACGGGCAGCAGCAGCGTCAGTGTGCGTCGGAGATAAGATAGTGTTCTCATAGAATCGTTGATATTAATGATTGTTGAATGATGTATAGCGTGGGGCGTACGCCCCACTGTGCAAAGGTACATATTTAAATGTATATAAGTAGATAGTCAAGATTATTTTTTGTGTCAAGAGTTAGATAAACAACGTTCGGTGAATGCCAATAATAGTAACGGCAAACCATTACACTTTCTCTAATTCTTGATTCAACCTTTATAAGTTAAACTCTTTGTGAAAAGAAAAAAATCTCTAATTGGCTTTCGCCGAACTTTGTTTCTCAAATTCTTGACATAAAAACAATTTTAAATGTCTGCGCGTAAAGCGAAAAAGGCAACAAGAAATAAATTCTTGCTGCCTTTCTGTCGGGATGAGGCGGCCTTTGGCTCAGGACTTCACGGGGTATGAAGCCAAAAAAAGGCAACAAGAAATAAATTCTTGCTGCCTTTCTGTCGGGATGAGGCGACTCGAACGCCCGACCCCTACGTCCCGAACGTAGTGCGCTACCAACTGCGCTACATCCCGAAGAAGAATGATGGTCATATCTTCTTAGCGAGTGCAAAGGTAGTACTTTTTATTGAAACAGCACAACTTTTTTGAAGAAATTTGCGAAAAAAGTTGCACGCTAAAAAAAAAAGTACTACCTTTGCACCCGCAATCAAGACAAAGATGGTGCCATAGCTCAGTTGGTAGAGCAAAGGACTGAAAATCCTTGTGTCCCCGGTTCGATTCCTGGTGGTACCACTCCTCCTTTCATTACGCCGCAATTCTCTACGGAGAGTAGCGGCTTTTTTATGCGGCAGACGCTGGCTCGTCTGCGTATAAGATGGCTCAATAGGATGTGTAAGAGCCATGTGATGAATGCGAATGCCATTGCATCATGCCGCAGTACGGCATGAGTCATTCGCGGAAAATCATTATATAGTAATGCGAAAAGGCTCGAGTTATCCACATGTTTGTGGATAACCGCAGTGCGTTGTGTGCATAAAAGCGTGGAAAAACATCCTTTTCCACTGTTGATTATGTGATAGTAATAAGTTGTAAATAAATATGTTGTGAAGTTATCCACACTCTTATGAACATGTGTTGATAACCGTTTTGCGAATCCACAGACTCTCTTTCGCAGCTTGGTGCGGCATCGTACTGTCTGCGTTTAGCGCAGACTCTTTCCATGATACGTGTTCGCGTTGCTGGCATTCAGTATTGCTTCTTCCTGTATCCTGTGTTAGCTTTGCCGATGTCTCGTATTCGTTTGCGTCATAAAATGAATCCTTATGATGTACCCGTGTGGTTGATATGTGGACGTGTGGTAGTCGGAGGGGCGAAGTGTGGTTGAGGATATTGAGCGCAAAGGTTGTCGGATGACCGACTTGTGCGCGGAGTAATGGAAGGCTGTGAAAACAAAAAAGCCTCACAAGTCTGTGACTTGCAAGGCTCTGCAATTTGCGCTTCAAGATGGGCTTGAACCAACGACCCCCTGATTAACAGTCAGGTGCTCTAACCAACTGAGCTATTGAAGCATTGTTCTTGATTGCGGTTGCAAAGGTAAGACGTTTTTTTGAAATCGCCAAACAAAATCGTAATAAATTTCAAAAAAAAGTTGCTGAGGGGCAAAAAATCAATAAAAAAGCATCGTTTTTGGAGCGTTTGTGCCTTTATTGTATTACTTTTGCATGCGGATAGCCGCTTTGCGGCGGTGCGGCGACGGCACTTCGCAATGACAGTCACGGAATGTCTCGTCAGGTGATGAGCTATGCCTCGTCAGGTGATGGCGCATGCCGTGCAACATGATAAGCGCATGCCGCGTAGCGTGATAAGCGCGTGCGTCGCCGACATGTCACACATTATATATATAATATATGAGAAAACTATTTCTGTGGGCCATGCTCCTGCTTGCCACTCCGATGGTGGCGCAAAGCCCCAAAGACCACAATCTCGACGTGGCCAAGAACCTCGATGTGTTCAATGCCATATACAAGAACCTCGACTTCATGTACGTTGACACCCTCAACGCCAACGAAGCCGTGGGCACCGCCATCAATGCCATGCTGCAAAGCCTTGACCCCTACACCACCTACTACCCCGAGGACAAGGCCGCTGAGTACAAGGAGATGATGACGGGCAAGTACGCCGGCATAGGAGCCGTCATCAGCTACAACTTCAAGCAGAAGCACTCCGTAATCAATGAGCCGTACGAGGGCATGCCGGCGGCGGAGGCAGGACTGCGCAAGGGAGACGTAATCCTGAGCATAGACGGCGAGGACATGGGATCGAAGAGCAACCAGTATGTCAGCGACCACCTGCGCGGTGATGCCGGCACCACCTTCGAGCTGAAGGTGATGCGCCCCTCTACTGGCAAGAAGATGACTTTCAAGATAACGCGCAAGGCCATACAGATGCCTTATCTCCCGTACTACGGCATGCAGCCCGGGGGCATAGGCTATATCTGCTACAAGCAGTTCATCGACGGCACGTCCAAGGACTTCCGCCGCGCTTTCCTTGACCTGAAGAAGCAGGGGGCCAAGAAACTCATCATAGACTTGCGCAGCAACGGCGGCGGCAATGTGCAGGACGCCATATCCATAATCAACATGTTCGTACCCAAGGGCAAGCTCCTGCTCACGATGAAGGGCAAGCTGAAGAGCTCCAACCAGACTTTCAAGTCTACGGTGGAGCCTATCGACACCGTGATGCCCATCGTGGTGCTCGTCAACGACGAGACGGCGAGTGCCAGCGAGATAACGAGCGGTGCCCTGCAAGACCTCGACCGCGCCGTAGTGCTCGGCACGCGCACCTTCGGCAAAGGTCTCGTACAGGTGCCCAACGTGCCGCTGCCGTACAACGGCAACCTGAAGCTCACCACTGCCAAGTACTTCATACCCAGCGGCAGGTGCATACAGGCCATCAACTACAAGCACTCGCGCGGCGGCTATACCGAGCACGTGCCCGACTCGCTGACGAGCGTGTTCCACACCGCTGCGGGCCGTGAGGTGCGTGATGGCGGCGGCATAAAGCCCGACATAGAGGTGAAGGCCGACTCCATGCCCAACATAGCTCTCTACCTCGACCGCGTAGACACCACCAACGTGATAATGAACTATGAGGTGGACTACATGAAGGAGCATCCCACGGTGGCCCCGGCCGCTGACTTCACGCTGTCTGACGCTGACTACGAGGTGCTGAAGCAGCGCATCATAGACAGCGGATTCACCTACGACCGCCTGAGCGACAAGTACCTGAAGGAGCTGAAACGCGTGGCCGAGTTTGAAGGCTACTACGAGTCGGCGAAGCCCGAGTTTGAGGCTCTGGAGAAGAAACTGAGCCACAATCTGGCCAAGGAGCTCGACTGGCCTTACAACAAGCAGAAGATAAAGGAGGTGGTGGCACTCGACCTCATGTCGGCATATTACTTCCAGAAGGGGGCCATCATCAACAGTCTGCGCTACGACAAGCAGTTCAAGGAGGCCGTGAGAATACTCAACTCGCCCGATGAGTACAACGCAGTGCTCTCACCGACAGCACACAAGAAGCAGAAAGACGATAAGAAAGACTGATGTCTGTTGGCCCGATTGGGCTTTTGGCATGGTCTGATGATAGATATGACACGCCCTGCAAGGACGCAAGAACCGACCGCTGTTGGGGGCTCTTGCGACTTTGCAGGGCGTTTCGTTTCTAAATCTGTCAGGACAATTTTAAGTAACTGATATAATATATGATACGAAAACGGTGATATAAAATTAATTCTGAACACTTACTTAATAGGAGTATATATAGTTCATGCCCCGTATGTCAAGCCTTTGGCGTGCCGTCGGCGCGTCTGCCGCGCTGGGGCTTGGCCCATGACTTGATGCTGGTGCGGTACTCCGACGGCGAGAGGCCGTAGCGGTCCTTGAACAGCGACTGGTATGTGCGCATGGTGCCGAAGCCGCACTTCTCGGCTATGGCGCCGATGGTGAGCGTGGGTTCGTGCTCGAGCAACTGGCGCGACAGCTCGAGCTTCATGCCGTTGGTGACGCTCTTGAACGAGCGTCCCGCCACTTGGCTCACCGCCGCCGCTGCCGAACGCTCGCTTACGTGCATGTGCGCGGCCAGGGCCTCGCGCCCGCCGTCGATGTCGCAGTAGCACCCAGATGAGCGCATGTAGTCTATACAGGCTGTGCCGAGCCGCTTCGTGGCCTCGTCGGTATGCTGGCTTGCGGCGGCAGTGAGGTTGCGCACGAGGTGACGGTTTTTCTGCCGCAGACTCATGGTCATGACTATCAGCCCTGCGAGCATTATCATGAGCACGGCGGCCACCAGCACGGCGGCCAGGGCCTCGTTCTCGGCCCGCTTTTTCTCCGATACCGTCTTTTCGTACTGGTACTTGCTGCGCAGGAGATCCATCTCGGCGGCCACCACTATGCGGTCGTTGCGGTCGCTCTCGTCTATGTACCGCTTGTAGGCATCGGATGCCTCCATGCCGCGTTGCAGCTTGTGCAGTGCCACGGCCTTGTCCTTGAGAAACTGCATGCGCATGGGCAGTATGTCGTAGCCGTAGGCTATGAGCGTGTCTATGACGCTGAGGCTCTCGGCGTAGCGGTGCTCCGCGCCGAGCACGTCGCGCAGGGCTATGTAGTAGGTTATGTACCACCGCTTGGGTACGTCGGGCAGCATGTACGAGCGGCTCTTGCCGAGCCACTGCCGTGCGAGCGACAGGTTGCCGCGCTGCTGCTCGAGCGTGGCGTGCATGGCCGACACGCGGTTGTGCAGCCACTGTCTCTTGTCGGCTATGCCGTTGGCATCAGTCCAGGCAAGAAACTCATCGAGCTTGCTTATCAGTGAGTCGGCACGCTCGGTGTCGTGCGTCTGCAGACTGATGTTGACCATGTGCAGGAGCGTGGAGCTGTGCGTGAAGGGGTTGAGAAGCGACTTGTAGTCGCGGCAGTTGTGGAGCGATGCCTCGAGAAACTTCATGGCGCGGCGGTTGAAGCCTAACCTCAGCATGTACAGGCCCTGCGCCCTCTGGGCTATGGACAGCACTTCTGGATGCGACGAGGTGCTGGCCACACGCACCACGCGCTCCAGCTCCGACTTCGACTTGGCCAGCTTGCCATGCCTGAACAGCCAGTCTATGTATATGTTGCATGCCGACACGTACCAGTACAGGTTGGTGTGCTGCTTGAGTATAGGGAAGTACCGCTTGGCCGTGCGTATGGCTATGTCGCTGTCGGGCCACTGCTCGTATTGCTCCTCTATCTGCCGCAGCATGCGCTGGCAGTCGTTGTCGGTGAGCGCATGGCCCGGTAGGGCCGTGAGCAGGGATGCCGTGATGATGATGGTCAGTAGTGATTTCTTCATTATGGTGTGAGTGTCTGTGTTGTTTGTGAATATGAGGGTTTGGTGCAAATGTATTAAAAATGAGCGAGAAAAGTGTAACATTTTGTCATAATTTTATGATACAAGTGAAAATACAGGCCGAAAACGGTATTTTCGTAATGTCCTTGGGCGGTGTTGTGGCAATTTTTCATAACTTCGCGGTGGAAACGGAAGAACTCCGTTGCCTGCCCATAGTATACCAGTTGATGGCATAGCTTCTACTTGGAGCAAGTATCAGCCTCCGCAGTAGGGAGGCGATGCCGGTCGCAGGATGTCTGCGGTCGGGTGCATACAGCCCAACACATGACTTCTATATAGATGGACAAGCCAACCCGATTCTGCGTAGCGCAGATGACGGTGTGGCCCTGTCGGGCCGACAAGAAGCATGCGCTCATGCTGGCGATGCCGTCGGCTGTATGGAGACGGACAGTATGTAACGACAACAATAAAGTGGTTTAAGACTCAAGTGAGATAATTTTTTAGAAACTGAATTTGTGACAGGGGTGCGCGTGAGCGTACCCCTGTTTTGTATATGCGCGGCTCAGTGCCGTGACCGCTTGGCCGTGGATGGTCAGACAATAGGCAGTGATGTGCCGTTGATTTTCTGGTAGAAGTCGAGCGCGAAGATGTCCGTCATGCCGCTTATGAAGTCTACCACGGCCATGATGCGCGTGGTGAGGTCGGGGCTCATGATGTCGTACTGGCTGCTGAAGCGGTGGATGAGCTGCCGCGAGTGGTACTTGTCGGGGTAGCGTGCCGCCTTGACGAGCGTCTCCATGAGCGTCTCCATGATTTTGTAGCCGCTCAGCTCCACGTCGAGCACAGGTTTGCTGTTGTATATCTTGCGCACGCTCACCTCGGTGCAGCGGCGGTATGCCTCGCGCACCTCTGGGCTCACGTGGTCGAGCAGACACCCCTCGAACGTGCCGTCGAGTATCTGCTGCTCGTTGTCGGCGAACGCCTTGGCGCACTCCGACTCCAGCTTGCCTATGGCACAGGCACGCATGTACACCACCTCCTCGTTCTCGTCGCTCACGCCCTCGTCGCGTGCGCGTTGGCGTATGTTGCGGCGCGTGGCCTCGTCGAAGAATCCGAGCAGCATGTCGGAGGTCTCCTCATACGATAGTATCTTCAGCTTGTGCGAGTCCTCTATGTCCATTATCTCGTAGCAGATGTCATCGGCGGCCTCCACGAGGTACACGAGTGGATGACGTGCGTACCGCAGCGGCTCGCCGTCGGCCGACAGGCGGTGCATGCCGAGCTCATCGGCCACGCGCTGGAATCCATCGCGCTCGAAGCAGAAGAACCCGAACTTGCCGTGGCTGCCGGCGCACGCGCTCTCGAACGGGTACTTCACCACGCTGGCCAGAGTGGAGTAGGTCATGACGTATCCGCCCTCGCGGCGGCCGTGGAAGCGGTGCGTGAGCAGTCGGAAGGCGTTGGCGTTGCCCTCGAAGTGAGTGAGGTCGTTCCAGAAGTCGGGTGGGAGCACCTGCTGCAGTTCCTGCCCCGGCCCCTCGCGGAAGAAAGCCTGTATGGCCTTCTCGCCGCTGTGCCCGAACGGAGGGTTGCCCATGTCGTGCGCGAGGCATGCCGTGCTCACGATGGTGCCTATCTCCTCAAACAGTGTGCCTGTGAGTTCGGGGTGGCGCTGCTTGAGCACCCGTGCCGTGTCGTTGCCCAGCGACATGCCCACGCTTGCCACCTCGAGGCTGTGCGTCAGGCGGTTGTGTACGAAAATGCTGCCCGGGAGGGGGAACACCTGGGTCTTGTTCTGAAGGCGGCGGAACGGGGCCGAGAATATCAGGCGGTCGTAGTCGCGCTTAAACTCCGAGCGGTCGTCGTGGCGCAGAGGATGGCGCAGCTCCTGTCCGAAGCGTTTGTTGGAAATGAGTTGTCTCCAGTCCATATATCTATGATGTGGTGTGTGGTTAGCTGTATGGTGCGGTGGTGTGGTGCCCGCGTGCTACAAAGTCAGGCATGATGAGTAGGAAGTAGAAACTATCTCGTGTTTCTTTCCCTGTCCTTCAATATCGGTGCCATGTTGTCCACTGCCCAACTGATCAGATTGTCGATGATGGGCAACAAGGAGAACGAGCGGTCTGTAAGTGAGTATTCCACTCTCGGCGGAATCTCGGCATACACCTTCCTGTTTACATATCCATCCACCTCTAAGGTTCTCAATGTGCTTGTGAGCATCTTCTGTGAAATGTCCGGAATGAGCTTGCGCAAGGCATTGAAGCGTACAGGCCCCTCACGGTGCGTGCTGAGCGTGTAGATGACGAGCATCGACCACTTGTCGCAAATGCGTGTCAGGACATTGCGTATCGGGCAGCCTGAGAATATCTTTTCTTTCATGTCACTTGCCATATTGTTGTTCTTGCTTGATGTGAAAACAATAGTTATCTGTCTTATTCTCAATAAGAGGCTACAAAAGTAACTAACATTCATCATATCCCATAGCGTTCGGAAGTTAATGTTGGTTAAAGGCGTTATTAAAGATTCTCTCTATCCATTGCATTAGTCACCTCGGAGTAACCATCTAACCGATATGTGCCTTCTTGCAGAAGTCTAAAAGACATAGTACTTTTGCACTCGGAAAGAGACAGACGGAACATGAATATTCCCGTCTCCTAAGAATAGACAGACATTAAACATAAGAATAAGATGAAAGAGACAAAGACAATTGCTAAGGCTGCTGATTTTACAGCCACGGATTTCGGTAAGTTGAGTGACATCAAGGACTACGTTACGGTGCTTTCTCCTGAGGTGAGAATACCAGGCAAGGTATTCGGCGGACATAGTGTAGGCGCGACAGGCGCGGAGTTCTCGTTCCAGACTTTCGCCCCGGGGCAGGAGACAGGTTTCCTCCATACCCACAAGAACCATGAGGAACTCTACTTCGTTCTTGGCGGCAAGGGAGAGTTTCAGGTAGACGGCGAGGTGTTCGCTGTCAGCGAGGGAAGCGTCGTAAGAGTAGCCCCGGCAGGTCGCCGCAGCATCCGCAACAATGGATGCGAACCGCTCGTTGTGCTCTGCGTGCAGTACCGTGGCGCCACATTCACGGCAGAGGATGCCGCCGACGGTGTCATCTTGGGCGACAAAGTGGAGTGGAAATAGCGGTAAAGGGCGTGCAGGAAACCCTCAGACCCTTTAGTTGCGCAGCCTTACAAGCGGCATGACCGTGTGCCGCTGTGGCACGAAAAAGCCCATGACGCGGCACGTGCATCACACGCCTTGCGGCGGAGTGTGCGCGTGCTGTGCCATGGGCTGCATGCCAGTGGCCAGTAGGCTATGGCATGATGAGGCTTAGTAGCTCAAGTCCTCGGTCTTTTCGATGTACGAGGGGATGAGCTCGAATATCTCCTTTATGCGCTTGGTGTCGAACTTAGACGTGCGGTCGTAGTTGTATATACCGTTCTGCTCCTGCTCCACATCGGTAATCTGTGTGTAGCAGAAACCAGTGATGTGCTTGCATGCCTTG
>JALFIM010000143.1 GCA_022775985.1 Prevotella sp. | reverse complement strand
CATCTCTCCGTGGATAGACGGCAAGAAAGCCGTGATGGGCACACAGAAGCTCACCAACGACCAGGCCGTGAGCGTGCAGGAGCACGAGCGTGAGTGGGACGAGATATTCTATGGCATACACGATGTGGTGGATGCCTGTGCCTTCCAGGACGGGCACATAGACTACGATGAGCTCGATGCCTTCTTCAGCGTGAACAAGAAACTCGCCGACCGCTACGGCATGCAGTGCTGGACCAACGCCGAGACCTTCGACCGCGACATGCCCATACACTTCCTTCCCATAAAGTTTGACAAGCTGCGCATGAAGCTCGAGGCCGCCAAACGCTGCGGCTACGACAAGGCCATAACCTTCGAGTTCTCACACTTCATGAGTCCACAGTCGGCATATCTGCAGGCCGGTCACCTCTACGACCGCTACCGCGAGTATTTCGGTATATGACGGCATGCGCCACACGGCCTCCGCACCGCATGACAAGCAACAACCTACATAACACATATCACAAACCAAAAGACATGAACAAAGCCAATCTTTTCAGAACATTGCTGTTGGCCCTGCTCCTCATTCCGCTCGGAATGGCGGCGCAGACCATCGATGTCAACAGTGTCTATGAGCTGCGCACCACCAACGGTCTGCTGCTCGACAACCAGGGAAGCCTCAACCAGGACTCACGCATATTCCTCGCCAAGCGCACCGAGGGCAGCGCATCACAGGTGTGGAAGTTCGTGCATGTGGCACAGGACATCTACAACCTCGTGAACGCCTCGTCCATGATGTCGCTCGACAACGGCAACGGTACGAGCGTGCAGAACGTCATACAGTGGGACACCAACATCAACAACACCAACCAGCAGTGGCGCGTACGCCGCCTGTCCAACGGACGCTACACCCTCACCTGCGTGGCCAGCAACATGAACCTCGGCTTGCGCGATGCCGCACAGTTCGGCGAGCCGGTGTGGCAGGTGCCCGCCAACGACGGTGCAGAGGGCCAGCAGTGGGCTCTCGTGAAGTCGAACGTGAAGGTCAACTTCATCACGCCCAAGACCTCAAGCAAGGAGGACTGGGAGAATCCTGCCGTCATAGGCATCAACAAGCTGCCGGGACACGCATACTACATACCCTTCGCCTCGGCCCAGGAGATGCATCAGGACCCTGCCTACCGCCAGCTGTGGCAGCGCACCAAGTCGAGCCGCTACATGCTGCTCAACGGCAAATGGAAGTTTCACTGGGCCAAGCAGCCGCAGGACCGCCCCACCAATTTCTACAAGCCGGGCTATGACGTGAAGGCGTGGGCCGACATAGACGTGCCGTCGTCGTGGGAGATGCAGGGCTACGGCACGCCCATATACACCAACATCACCTACCCATTCCTCAACAACCCGCCGTTCATACAGCCCCAGCGCGGCTACACCATCAACGACGAGCCAAACGCCGTAGGCTCATACCGCCGCGAATTCACGCTGCCGGCCGACTGGACAGACAAGCAGGTGTTCATCAACTTCGACGGCTGTTACAGCGCCATGTACGTATGGGTCAACGGCAAGAAAGTGGGTTACAGCCAGGGAGCCAACAACGTGGCCTCGTTCGACATCACCCCATACGTGCGCCGTGGTGGCAACACCGTGGCCGTGGAGGTGTACCGCTGGTCTGACGGCAGCTATCTCGAGGATCAGGACATGTTCCGCCTGAGCGGCATACACCGCGACGTGTACCTCACGGCCACGCCCAAGACCCACATCCGCGACATGTACCTCACCACCACGTTTGCGGGCAACGACTTCGCGTCGGCCACCCTCAACGTGCGCACCGACATCAAGAACGACGGCAAGAAACCGTCATCGGCATCTACCGTGCGTCTCACCCTCTTCGACACCGACGGCCACAAAGTGGCCTCACAGGACGTGCCGGCCAGTGCCATACAGGCCGGCCAGCAGACAAGCGTCAACGCCAGCATGAAGGTAGACGCGCCGCACCTGTGGAGCGCAGACAAGCCATACCTCTACACTCTCGACATAGAGCTGCTCGATGCCGACGGCAACGTGACCGAGTCTACGGCTCAGCAGTACGGTTTCCGCGACATATCGCTGCGCGGCTACAAGCTATACATCAACGGACAGCTCACATATCTCAAGGGTGCCGACCGCCACGACATACACCCCAAGTACGGCAAGGCACTGCCCGTGGAGACCATGATACAGGACATAGTGCTCTACAAGCGCAACAACATGAACACCGTGCGCACCAGTCACTACCCCAACGACCCGAAGATGGCCGCCCTATACGACTACTACGGACTGTACGTGATGTGCGAGGCCGACCAGGAGTGCCACGGCAACCAGTCGCTCACCGACAATCCTGCATGGACTGCCGCATACGTAGACAGGGCCGTGCGCATGGTGGAGCGCGACAAGAACCACCCGTCTGTGATATTCTGGTCGCTCGGCAATGAGTCTGGCAAGGGCCGCAACATAAAGGCTGAGTACGATGCCGTGAGACACATAGACTCACGCCTCATACACTATGAGGGTGAGAACGAGGTGGCAGACATGGACTCGCGCATGTATCCCTCGGTGAAGAGCATGATGGAGACCGACCGCAACGGCAACAAGAAGCCTTTCTTCCTCTGCGAGTACGCACACGCCATGGGCAACGCCGTAGGCAACCTGCGTGAGTACTGGGACTACATAGAGAACCACTCCACGCGCATGATCGGCGGCTGTATATGGGACTTCGTAGACCAGGCCCTCAACAAGCGCGGCGAACCCGACGACCACTACTTCTTCGGAGGCAGCTTCGGCGACACTCCCAACGACAACGACTTCTGCTGCAACGGACTCACCACCGCCGACCGCCGTCAGACTCCGAAGCTCGACGAGGTGAAGAAGATATACCAGTACGTCAAGATGTCGTACTATCCCGAGCAGAAGGTGCTGCGCCTTGACAACCGCTACAACGCCTACAACCTCAACGAGTTCGCACTGCACTACACCGTCATGAAGAACGGCAAGGCCGTGAAGTCGGGCAATCTGGAGATACCGAAGACCAAGCCTGGCAACACCAACGGCATAAACATGCCCGTGCCCGACATAGCTGCTGACGACGCTGCCGAGTACTTTCTCAACGTGGAGCTGTCGCTGCGCAACGGCGAGACATGGGCCGACAAAGGATATGTGGTGGCCAATGACCAGTTCGCACTGAACACAGTGAAGAGCACCGTGCCCACTGCCGACAACTCCAAGGCCGAGCCTCTGCACGTATTCAAGGAGCAGAACAACGTGCTGCGCATGGAGAGCGGTGCCATAAAGGCCGCCTTCGACACATCCAACGGACAGCTCACATCGCTCATGTACGGCTCCAAGGAGATGATACACCGCTGCCAGGGCCCCGTGTTCCAGTGGTACCGCTCCATCAACAACGACGCACACACATACGCCGACACCAACATCAAGCTGACGAAGTTTGACTACAAACTGTCAGACGACCACAAGGCACTCACCGTGACTACCAGTCTCGTGGCCACAGTGGCAGGTGTGAGCACACCGCACGACATAACATACGTGCTCAATGCCGACGGAACGGTGGATGTGAGCGCCAAGTTTGACACCCCCGACAACTTCTTCCTGCCGCGTCTCGGCCTCCAGACGATGCTCGCACCGGGCCTTGAGAACGTGGAGTGGTACGGACGTGGCCCGATAGAGAACTATCAGGACCGTAAGGACGCTGCCTTCGTGGGCCTCTACAACACCACCGTGGATGCCATGCGCGAGTACTACGTACGCGCACAGACCATGGGTGAGCGCACCGACACACGCTGGCTGCAGCTCACCGACAGCAAGGGCGAGGGCATAAGGATAACCGCCGACGGCACCATCGACTTCTCTTGCCTCCACTACACCGACCGCGACATCTGGCGCGTGAAGTACGGCCACGACCTCGACAAGGTGCGCCGCAATGAGGTGGTGCTCACTCTCGACTGCATACAGCGCGGTCTGGGCAACGCAAGCTGCGGCCCGCGTCCGCTCGAAGAGTACGACATCAAGAAGAACACTACCTACTCCTACCACTTCGCCATACAGCCCGTAGGCATCAAGTAGGCAAAGAGTAGACTGTCGTGAAGTCCTGTCCTGCACGTCATGACAGGCAATATATACAAACATCCGCGCCCGGAAGCGGCGGCACATGGTCTGAGCATCAGCACACCATGCCGTCATTCCGGGCGCGGTCGTATCAGTACGTGTCAGCAATTGCTGATATGTCACGGAGCCACACCTATCACATTATGGAGCATTGCTGCCACATCATAGAGCCGTTGCTGCCACATCATAGAGCCATAGCACGTGCGTGCCATGCCTTCCGATGCCCTGCATACATGACATATCGGCTTTCATTTTCAGCACGATTAATTATTTTTAATACCATCAGTCACCGTTTCTCACATTATTATATATATTTTTGCACGGCTTTCACACACGCCGTGGCACCTACTACAGTGTGACCATGCGCGAGGCATAAGCCATATCATAATTTATCCAATAAACTAAAGACAACTATTATGGGAAAAAACTTTTTCAAGAAAGGCATGTTCTGCACACTGCCTATCGTAGCAATCAAGAGAGAAGGCAACTGCTCCTTCTTCATTGTCAGTGCCAATGACCGCGAGTACGCCATCAGGATGTTCAGCTTCCAGGCCGACGACCCGTCCATACTGGGCATGAAAGAACTGCCGTGCATGGTGAAGGACGTGCATGGCGACAGCATTGTATTCGTGCAGAACTTCGCCATGATGTTCGGCGACAGGTACCAAGAAGGGCACGCCTATGAATTCATTGTCAACGCTGAAGCCTACACTCCCGAGCCTGACTCGCGCGTCTACGACATCAGGGACACGTACGGAGTGCCTTTCAAGATAAAGTGCCGCAAGGACATTTCGCTCATGCCCACCCAACGCATCAAGTGCCGTGTGTACAAGCCTTCGCTCAACAAGCTCGAGCTTGTCATCGACTCCAGTGAACAACACGACACCACTTTCTGCATAAGCCCAGAGCAGTTGCTCTGCGATGCCGGCATTGACAGCAGCGCGAGCTACTACATAATGAGCAGTTTCCACACCAATAAGGGGTTCGACAAGGCACGTGCCTACTACGAACAACGCAACCCGTTCTGGGTGATTGAGGCCATAACGGCAGTGAGCAACGTGGAGGCGTGGCCGCGTCTGACGCAGGAGCACAAGGAACATCTGCTCGACTGCTACCGACGGCTGTGCATGTATCTGCTCGAGGACACCGACTACCTGTTGCAGTTCGGCGACTCCGAGCGCGAGGACTACCAGCGGTGGCTCTCCGACAAGGTGGCATGGGCCGACATATACAGCCAGTGCATGAGCCTCATAGAGGCCGGCACATACAGTCAGGAGATAGACACCATACTCCACAAGATACGCCACTCGGGCTACATATACCAGCCTCACTCAAGGATGCAGATGATGATAGCCCTCTTCTCGCTCAAGCCTGAGCTGCTGGAGGAGAAGATAGACTCCATACTCGACATCATAGGCGAGACCGCCAACAAGTGGACGCAGACCTCATTCGGCGACGCGTTCGCCTCATTCCTCAGGTTCTACATCAAGTCAAACGGCGAGAGGGCCAACCGCTTGGCGGCCGTCGACGAGGAGCAGAGCCGCACGCTGCTCAACCGCATGGTGCGCTCCATAGGCTTCATGCTGCTCATGACCGCCGACGACAGCACCAACTGCCAGTTGTACAAGTCCATGCTGCTGCGCTACCTCTCGTTCGTGAAGCCGTCATCGGTGCTCAGTTCGGGCGACATGCAGAAGAGCCTGTCTGAGCGTCTCACCGAGAGGGCGTTTGACGCGCTGCTGCTCTCCGACGACGGCTCGCACTACCTGTCGTGGGGACAGGACTTCAGCAACACCGAGGTGTTCGCCTACCGCATGGCAAACACCAAGCCGCAAGGCTCCACTTTCCTCACACGCACCTACGAGGCACACAACGTGAGGTTCACCGTAGGTACCGACGGCATAACCATATCAAGGGCCTACGCCGCACGAAAGGAGCGCAACGTGCTGCCGCAGGGATTCCCCGGATGGCACGACCTTCAGATATTCCTCGACTCTCCAGGCAAGTACTCCATAAGCAAGCAGACCAAGGACATAAAGCAGTGGAAGAGTTTCTGGAACAATGTGGAGCAGGCTCTCTTCGAGAAGCCGTCGATAGTCACGAAGAAGAAGCCCATACTCTTCGACGTGGAGGTGGGCACCATAACCTACGTGCGCATACTGTGGAAGGACGATGACAACCCTTACCGCTACTACTGCAAGGTGGAGGACCAGATATATCAGGGCGAGGGATGGATAGACACGTACCAGAAGGGCGGCAGCATAGGCATGTTCCACTACGACCCGAAGCTCGGCACCGACTCGTTCTACATCGATGGCAAGCCCATGTTGCTCAAGGTGCGCGTCAACTCCATAGTAGACAAGTCGGCGGAGAAGCCTGTGTGCATCTTCGACTGCATGTCGTTCATCGACAACTCCATACGCGACATGGTGAGCTACGACGACGAGACAGAGTGCCAGATAATGTTCATTGACACCAAGAACGACGTGTTCCTCGGCATCACGAAAGACGGTTACGGCATATTCATACCCAAGGACGACGACAACCAAGGCTACACCGTGGGCGACTACGTGTACGTAAAGGTCACTGACACCACACGCCCCAACTCCATACAGGGCGAGATTATCGGACAGGCTGAGCCTGGCACGGAGATGAACATCAAGGCCGCGGCCACTGGTCTGCTGCAAGTCTACTGGGAGGACTGCGGCGGCAAGCTCTACGAGGAGACCGAGGAGGAGCAGGAAGAGGAGGCCATGTCAATGGCCGAGGACGTGCTCGACGCATCATACGTAAGCGAGATAGTCAACATCCTTGACCACAAGGCGGTGCTCGCCACCGACAACATCACGGCATACGCCTTCCTCGCGCTGGCACACCTGCTGTCGAGGATGAGCGACGACAGCACCATGATGCAGTATCTCGAGCAGAGGCAGCACTTCCTATGCATCATAGAGGACTACGCCACTAACGACAGCGTGGCCAATGAGGAGCTCGAGAACCTCGGCAGCAAGAACGAGGACATCGTGGAGCACTACCCTCTGCTGAGACAACGGCTCACTGAGCTGCGCATCGTCAACTGCCTCGGACACCCTGAGAAGAACGCCTTTCTGTGGGATGTGACCAACCGCTACGCACAGGACAACATACTTTCCAAGCTGTCTCGCCTCATGTTGAGCTACAACGCCGTGGAGGGCTTCGGCATGCACGACTTCCAACAGGCAATCGTTGCCAAGATAAAGACGCTGCTCAACGTCAACGTAGAACTGCCGAAGATATACTACTTCGGCGAGGAAAGCCAGCAGACGGAGTTCAAGACCTCCATAGTGTTTCCTCCAAACAACAGCATGCGCCCCGACATCAAGCAGCAGACGTTCAACATCATGAAGGTAATCTGCGGCATGGTCAACGCCTATGGCGGCACCATATACTTCGGCGTGCTCGACACAGGCACCGCCGTGGGACTCGATGCCGACCTCGGATTCTTCGAAGGCAGCACCGACAAGTTCAAGAACTACGTACGCAACAGCATACGCACGGCCCTCGGCGACCAGGTCAACGCATCTGTCAAGGAGGAATATCCCGAAGCCGGCAAGCACTACGTCTACGCCATAACGGTAGCCGCATCAAGGCAGCCCGTGGCACTGCGGCTCGACAATCAGTATTACCTCCGTGAGGGAACATCCACCTACGCCATAGAGAAGGAGCAGCTGCAGAGCATCATGGACGACCGTGACTTCAGTGCTTACCACAACGATATCATAGACATCGACGAGAATGCCGAGCCAGAGCCCATCGTCTCCGAGCCCGCAGCCAAGGCAGAGAAGGCCGAGATGCCGAAATCTGTGCGAAACAATGCCGACGGCATAAGCATCACCACGAGCAGGACACGCAGCAATGTCACATCCAACTGGCTCGACGACTACTACGTAGACAAGTCGTGCTTCATCCGCATACAGAGCGTGGGCGAGTGGCGACTCTACGACGACATAGAGTGGGAAGAGGGTATACTGACGCTCGCCATACACACCTACGAGACCGACGGCTACCTCATCGTGGCCTACTCTGACGGCAAGATAAACAAAGTACCTATGTCGCAGATTATCGACAAGAAGCCTGGCACCCCACAGAAGATGTACGGTGAGAAGGCACCTATGTTTGTATCGCCGGCCAAGAAGGACGCCGCACTGCTCACCGGCTACGAGGACGAGAAGGGTAAACGCTGCTTCAGACTCGACAAGATAGCCGACATGCCCGACGGCAAGATGCTCTCCGAGGGCTCCACACTCGTAGACGTGGAGATAAAGCAGATGTTCTTCTGCGACGTGATAGACCACAAGTACTATGCCGACCTGAAACGCCTGCAAAACTTCAAACGCTCCTCCATCGGCATGCAACTGCTGTCTAACTACGGCACTGAGGAGCAGAAAGTGCTCAAGAGCATAGGCATAGAGTTGTAGGCATCCCACTATCAGCCCACATCAGCACATACAGCAAGAGGCAAGTGTCACCCATTTGGCAGACACTTGCCTCTTTTTTATTCAGTAGTAAAGTCTTGATTCAATAGAAAGGCATTGGCTCTATACAGGACATTGAGCACTCAACATGAAACCGTACGGCTATTATTGCTTCATTCTCGACGTGTCTACTTCCTTCACTTTCTTCTCCTTGTAACCGCCGAACTTATATATCACGCCAAGCGTGCCGCTCACCCAGTTGCTCACCTTCATGCGGTAGTCCTGGTTGCCCTGCACAGAGCGCGTGTCTATCTTGTTGTTGAAGATGTTGTTTCCGTTAAGGCGCAGTCCCCACTTGCCGTCGCGCGATGTCCATTGCAGTTTGGCATTCATGCGAAACACGTTGCCTATGTCGTACACACCCTGTATGGCTTTCGACTGGAAGAAGGGGTTGAGCACGAGGCGCAAGTCCTGCGTGCGGCACAACTTTACTGATGCCGTACCGCCGAGCAGCGCGATGAGCCACTTGCGATTGAACGGAAGGTCGAAGAAGCGGTCGTTCTTCTCGTGCTTGTATGTCCCCATGACAAACACATTGCCGCTGAGCCAGTTGCCAACTTTGAAAATAGCCGAGGCTTGAAGGCCGTAGCTGCGGTTGAAATTGAAGTTGGTCTCGCTCATTATCACAGACATGCGCTCAGTGGTCTGATACGGCATCTGCACGAAATAGTCGGGCTTCAGGTCTGCGAACGCCATGAGCGTGTAGCGGTGTTTTATCTGCCACATGAGGCTGATGTTGTAGTATGAGTATGGCTTCAGGTCGGGGTTGCCCCACACCTCGGTGTATGTGGAGGCGAAGAACCGCCCTGACATTATAGACCAATAGCTCGGAAACTCCGAGTTGGAGCTGAACGACAGGTTGAGCACATTGTCCTCATTGATGTTCCACAGCGCATTGAGCGACGGGTACACGCGCCACTTGTTCCACAGTGAGGAGTGGTATTGCTCGGCAGCCACCGTGGCCTCAACGCTTATGCTCTTGCTTATCTGCTTGCTGAACCCTGCATACATGTTCCAGATGCGCTCGAATATGTCCACGCTGTTGGTGGCATCGGGCATGACGTTGCCGTCCTTGTCGAGCGTGGTCTGGTAGTTGCTGTTGTCGGTGAACTGCGCACTCATGCCATACGACAGTCCCCAACCGTGCTTCAGCGTGTGGGTCTGGTCGGCCGCGAACATCCACTTGTCTATGGTCTGCTGGCTGTGGCTCGTCATGTTGCGGTCTATGGTGGATGCAGACGCATCGTCGTCGGTATATATAGTGCCATCGATAGACTGCTGCTCCGGTGTGCGGTAGTATGTGTACGAACCGCTGAGGCGCAGTCCGAAAGGCAGCGAGTAGTTCATATCTACATTGTGCAGATACACATGACTGCCGTAGTGTATCTCGCTGATGCTCGACCCAGTAGTATAGTTGTTGGTAGTTCCCTTGTTCCACTTGCCTGTATATGCCACTTCAAGGCGGTGGTCAGGGGCGAAGGCGTAGCTCATGCCAAGGCGGTAGTCGTGTGTTATGCTGAAAGGTTTCTGCCATGTGTCCTCGTTGTAAGGCACGCGCTTGTCTGCCAACGGATGATTGGCAGTCACAGACCGCTCCCCATAGGAATAGCCGTCGGCATAGGAGTACTGCGCGTCCATCCCCAACTTGCCGTGCTGCAAGGAGAGGAATCCTTTGCCAAAGCCCTCGCCATACTTGCTTTGCAGTAAGCCGCCTTCCACCTGTCCCGACCATTGGTTGGTCCCGGCATAGTCCTTAGTCACGATGTTTATAGCCATGCCGCGCACATGATAGCGTGCTGGGGCGGCGAGCATGACCTCCGCCTTGGCCAATTGTGCGGCGGGCAGGGCCTTCAGTCGGTCGGTAAGTTGGTCTTGGGTGAGCGTGGTGGCCTGTCCGTTTATGATGAGCGTGACCTCATTGCCCGAGAACTTTATGCCACCGTCGGCATCGCTCACGCCCGGTATGCGCGTCAGTGCCTCGTAGGCATTGTCGGCAGGCAACTGCTTCAGAAGCTGCGGCATGTTGTACGACAGCATGCCACGCTCGGCCTTCACTATGGGGCGCGAGCCTTTCACCATCACTTCAGGCAGGTTGTGCAGTATCTTCTCCATTGAGAGAGAATCGCTCTGTATAGCCTGTTCCTGCGCACTGACGTTCAGTGCAGAGGCTATGAGCAATCCTGAGAAAAGGAGCCATCTGTTCTTCATAAGCCTTATTTGCTCTGTATCTATTTGCTTTTCATCTGCAAAAGTACAAAAACTTGTTTACCCCACCATTAGAAATTAACGTATTTAATGTCTTTCGGACGGCATCATCGGTCTTTGTCTCTTTTCGGCGGCATCCATGAAGAGGTATTTGGCGAAGTCGCCGAACGGCAGACCGATAGCCAGTTTCTTTGACACCTTGAACACAGGAGTGACTATTGGCACGGTTTCCATCTGTCGGTTTATAGCGTTGTAGCGTCTCTCCACACCAAGGTTCATGAAGAACCTGTTGCCACCAACGGTCATGTAGCCGCCATATCTTGTCGTATGGATGTATGGATAAGCCGCCATACTGATGAACGGATTGACGCTGTAATAGTCGGCAAAGAGCGTCATGGAAGCGTATGGACTAAAGTTGTATGACAATTGTCCCGACACACCATACTGCGAGAGAGCCCCTCTATAATACAGATACCTGTTGGCAGAGAGCCCGCCCATCAACGTCATCCGCCCCAACTGGTACTGCACGTTGCCACTTACCGACCGCACGTCCATCAAGCCTATGTAGCTTCTGGTTGAACTGTTTATGGCGAAAGACAGGTTGAGCGGCTTGTATTTATAGGTGGAAGAATCAAGAAGTGCCGCGTTGCCTACCGTCATGTATGTCTGCGATGGCAGCGCAGAATACACGCCATACGGCATGGTTATATGCTGAACGCCCTGCACACCATACTGCATGAGGTGCAGTGCCTCAGCCGATGACTGCTGCTGTACCTCCTCATGCGTTTTTCTCACGTCTTGGCCTTTAGCCACTGAAAGTGTGCAAGCCAACACGAGTGCCAACACAAAACGAACCATTCTCATATTCTTATTATAAAATAATGTAATGCGAGCCTGTCAATACAAAAAACCGAAAACCCAAAGAGGTATTTTCCTTGACCATTTCAAACAAATTCGCACGAAAAATGTTTAACCCGTCAAACAAATTCATGCAAAAAATGTTTGACCCATCAAACAAATTCGCACGAAAAGTGTTTTGTCCGTCAAACAAATTCATGCAAAATGTGTTTGACGGGTAAAACACTTACAGTTCTATCACCTCCAAATCATCGGGCACTACGATGCGTCCCTTGAAGTTTTCGGCAGCCTCGCGCGTGTAGGTCTCGCGGCGCGTGAGGAGCGTTTTCTCCTCAGTGTGATACAGT
>JALFIM010000106.1 GCA_022775985.1 Prevotella sp. | reverse complement strand
CATGGCGACCTCTTCCGCGATGCCGACGGCAACTGGCAGTATGTGTTCCACACCCACGATGCCAACGACAACGTGCAGCCGCGCCGCACCGCCATGGTGCAGCTCAAGCTCAAGGGCAAGAAGTGGAGCATAGTGAAGGACACCTTCCACTACGTGCAGAGATAAGGGGTAAGGCACCACGCCGTATAGCCTTGGACTGAGCACCCACCGTGCCATCAGCCCAAGGCGGTGCCATGGGGCATCAATGCAACAGACAAGCCGCGCCCTGTAATTACGCAAGGACAACCAGTAATTGGTCGTTATTGCGTAATTACAGGGCGCGGCTTATATGATATACTGTAATAAGTAATTATTCAGAATTATTTTATATCAAAGCACTGTATCTTTTTCTAATTCTTGACATAAAAATATTTCTATTATTATTTACTCAAAGGGCGCTGCCGTGGACTGACATCACACGTCAGTGCGTGGCCTTGTACCACGCCGTAGACTCGTATGTGGCGGCCATGGCGTTGCGGCTCGGCTCGGAGGTGGTAAGGCCTGAGTAGGAGGTTATGGCGTTGCGGCCATTGAGTTCGGAGTAGTAGTAAGGCGTGTGGCAGGAGTACGGCACGGTGGCGGAGAGCTGTGCGGCAAACTGCGCGGCCAGCGACTCATCGGTGCATGCCTTGGACATGTAGTCGCCAAGGTCGAGAAACAGCGATGGTGAATAGCCGTCGAGCTGCTGCACATCGCGGGGACTGACATCCGCCATGGCACCGCTGGTGCTTATCTGCCGCGCTATGGCGGCCAGATGGTCAAGCTCGCGGCAGTCGGTGACGGCGGCAGTGACGTATGGCATGGGCGCAGACGCGTAGTGGTCGTAGAGCGCGGTGATGATGCCCTCATAGTCTACGGTGCCGAGCATGTATCGGCCGCACGCGGCGTATGGGAAGCCGCTGCTGAGAATCTCCGTAGGACAGGCTATCATGTAGTCGGTGACGTGGCGCAAGTCGTAGGCCACCTCCACCGTAGACATGTAGCAGCAGTCGAACAGTATGTACTCCATGTGCAGACGTGCGTCGGCAATGGCCGATGCGAAATCGGCTACTTCTATCTGGTACTGGGCCGTCTTGCCGCCGAACATGCGCGTGCGCGGCGCGGCGGCGGCATAGTGCATGCGCTGCGCCCCTGCCCTGCGCGTGGCCGACACGGGTACCCAGCCCAAGGCGTGGCCGCCCACCACCATGGCGTACTTGCATGCAGGGGCCACAGATGCTATCTCGCGGAATAGGCTGCCCATGCCGGAGCGCGACGTGACGGTACGGCCGTGATAGGTGCGCAGCGTGTCGTAGACGCACTGTCCGTGGGCGGATCGCAGCTCGTAGAGGCACGACTCCGTGGGCGACGTAGCCATGTACACCATGACGCGCTGGCCGTGCAGATCGCCGCTGGCCACCGCCGCGGACATGTCGCTGACGTTTTGCTGCACTACGGACAGCAGGTCGGTAGACCACGGATAGAACATTATGACGGTCTGCCCCGCAGGCTCCACGGTATCGGAGCCGTTGTCGTCGGAACAGGCCGACAGCATGGTGAGCGACAGCACGAGCAGTGCCGACAGCATGTGTGACAGGTATGCTTTCATAGGAAATGCGGTGTATGGAAAAGAAAAGGACGGAACGACCCTGTATGCGAGTGATTGTTCACTCTTTCACACACTTACAGTCATTAACAATATCAACAATTCAAAAAATAGAAGCCGCTGCTTCATGCCTGGTTTTATCATACGGGCTACGCCCGTCCTTTCTGTTTCTATGATTGTGTGCGGCCCCACACGCAGCGGCTCTTGCCACTGTGCCATGCGGTGACCATACGTTTCTGCTTTAGGAATATTACGCCAACGGTCGGCCTCCGGGCTTAGGCTGTGGGGCTCAGGCACTGCCCGACGGGACGGCGCGGCTCCACTACTGCGCGAGAACGACGCGTAGTCAACGCGTTTCATGGGTTTTCCTGTGCTTATAAATTGCGGTGCAAATATAGCGTTTTTTGCATAAACGGCAAAGCGTGCCGTGAAAATTCTTATGCAAACGGGCCTTTTTTCCGCAGTCTTTACAGGTCTACGCCATCGGCAGGGGTGTCGTCGGGCTCATCCGTACCGTCGTCGGACGCGCCGCCATCGGGGGCGGAGGAGTCATCGTCGGGGGCAGGTGTGTCGTCGGGTGCGGCCGTATCATCGGGCGACGACGGCGAACTGTAATGGTCGTAAGCATCGCCGCCCTGCTTCATGGCACGCTCTATGTCGTCGGCATCGAACGTGAACACGTGGTTGAGTATGCCGAACGACACCGTCTTGTCCTTGCCCTTGTAGTGTATGCGTCCCACGGAGCACACCATGTAGTTGTCTACATGCAGCGCATGGTCTATGACCACGCCCACGAGGCGCGAGGCTATCATGTTGCCGAGCATGCCCCAGGCATCGCTGTTGGAGTCGGCGGCACGCTCCACTATGCGGTTGACCTCCTCAGTCACGGCCTCGCGGTGCTTGTCGGGGGTGGGGCAGGTGATGACGAGGCCCACGAACATGGCCACAATGACGAGGCCCGTCATGCCGAGCAGCATGGCGCAACCGCTATGACGGCGGTGCCTCGCGGGAGCGGCGGGACGTGACCCTGCCTCACGGAACTGGCTGTCGGAGTCGCGGAACTGGCCACTGGGCGCACTGTATTGGCCGCCGTCGGACGTGCCGTATTGGCCACTGGACGCGCTGTACTGGCTGTCATTCTCACGGAAATTGTTGCCGCCCTGAGCATCGGCGGGCTGCTGATGCGGTGGCTCCGGGGCCCCGGAAGCGGCCGACTGGAACAGCACGCGGAGCTCATCCACCTGGCATGCCGGCCGCCACTGTTCCATGCCTGCGGCCCACACGAGGGTCTCGGGGGTAAGGGCGCGGCTGCGCAGCTCACTCACGGAGTAGGGGCCCTGCTGCTGGTTGTTGACTAATATGAAATAATACATATCTACTTTGGTGTTTCGGTTTGCACTGTACGCCCGGCTACTCAAGGTCTATGTGCGTGGGGTTGACACGCTCGTGCAGGAATATCCGGGCACTCTCGCCGAACCGCTGCTCGCTCTCGGTGGTGAGGTAGCGGCAGGTGCCGCCGCGCGTTATCATGCGCTCCATGTCGGCATGGCGCGTGAGATAGTCGCTGAGACTCTCGGCCACGTAGGTGCCCTGCGGCATGACGCGCACGCCGTCGGGCACGTTCTTCACTATGCTGTTCATAAGCAGGGGATAGTGCGTGCATCCGAGTATGATGGTGTCGATGTCGGGATCCTTGCGCATGAGCTGGTCTATGCACTTCTTCACGAAGTAGTCTGCGCCTGGGCTGTCGGCCTCGTTGGCCTCCACGATGGCGGCCCACAGCGGACATGCCACCCCCGACACCTTGATGTCGGGGAAGAGCTTGCCTATCTCGAGCACGTAGCTCTGGCTGCGTATGGTGCCCTCGGTGGCGAGGATGCCCACATGCCGCGTGTGGGTGATGGCACCTATGTTCTCGGCCGTGGGCCGTATGATGCCGAGCACGCGGCGCGACGGGTCGATGATAGGCAGGTCACGCTGCTGTATGGTGCGCAGGGCCTTGGCCGATGCGGTGTTGCAGCCGAGGATGACGAGGTGGCATCCCATGGCGAAGAGCTTGAGCACGGCCTGGCGAGTGAACTGGTACACCACCTCGAACGAGCGCGAGCCGTAGGGGGCGCGGGCGTTGTCGCCAAGATACAGGTAGTCGTACTGCGGCAGGAGCTGGCGTATGCCGTGCAGGATGGTGAGGCCCCCATAGCCGGAATCAAATATTCCTATGGGCCCCGGCGTGTCTGAGAATGTCATGATGTGACGGTATTAAGATGCTTATACGGTATTATTTGGCAGCCGGGGCAGGAACTGCCGTCGCACCCTCGGGCTGCGGTATGACAAGAGCCGCCACCATGGGCGTGACGTTGATGCCCTGTGCCGCATCGACATACGGACAGGCATGGGCGGAGGTGTTGAGCACGAAAGCGAGCGTCTGCTCCTGCGCCACCTTGCGTATGGCCGCGTCGAGGCGTGTGCGCACTGGGGCGTAGGCATCGTTCTCGGCCTGCTTGAGCAGCCGCTGTGCCTCCTTGCGGAAGGCGGTGTTCTTGTCCATCATGTCCTGAAGCTCCGCCTGACGCTTGTGGAGGATGGAGGGCACATAGTCGCGCTGCCCGTCGAGGAACTCCTCGTACTTGGCGTTGAACTCGTCCTCCGACCGTTTCATCTCGTTGGCGTACTTCACTCGCAGGTCGGCGAGGCTCTTCTGTGCCAGCGCATATTCAGGCATGGCCGTCATCACGGAGTCGTAGTTCACGTAGCCGAAGCGTGTCTGCGCCCCGGCCAGTGCCGATGCTGTCATGACGAGAAGCAATAGAAACAGTTTTTTCATAATCAGCTTGTTGTGTGTGACGTGTGTGGGGCAGCGGCCGCGCCGCCGCCGTCGTGGCTTGAAAGCACGAATGCCGAAGTGCTTGAGGGCTCTCCGGCATTCGTGGTTGTTGTGCGAGAGCATGGCTATACTCCCTCATGGATGTCGCGTGCCGGGCCTGTGCCTGGCGTGCTGTGGCCGTCACTGGCGTGACGGGAGGATTTACTTGGCAGCCTTGTTGAGCTCTGCCTTCACCTCAGCGGTGACATCCTTGCTCAGCGTGTCGCTGATGTAGGGTATGCCGGCAGATGTGTCCATGATGTACACGTAGCCGCCGTTCTTGCCCACAGCCTTGATGGCATTGACCAGACGCTCCGTGATGGGGCCCATCTTGTCCTGCTGTGCCTTCTGCAGAGCCTGTGAGTTGTCCTGATATGCTTGCTGTATCTTCTGCTGCAGCTGCATGAGGTTGGTCTCGGTCTCCTTCTTCTTGGTCTCGTTCATGGTAGACTTCGACTTCTCGTACTCGTCGGCCTTGCGCTGGAGCTCGTCCTGCATGGCCTTCATGTCGTTCTCGTACTGCTTGGCAGTAGCCTCTATCTCGCCGCGTGCCTTGATAAACTCAGGCATGGATGTCATTACTTCCTGGGCGTTGATGTGGCCGAATTTCTGTGCGAATGTTGCCAATGGCATGAACAACATAAGCATTAAGATAAGTTTCTTCATTTTTTCTTAACTGTTTTTATTTGTTTTGTTATTGTTTTATTCTATTATTTTTGGGGAGCTCGCAAGAGTTTTCCCTTCTATACTCTACTAAGCCTCAATAAGCCTTCTTAGGCATTCTTGGGCCTTTCTATGCCTTATTGGACTTTTCCTCATAGCCTCCTGGGACTTCCTTAAAGCCTCCTTGGATTTTCTTTTTAGCCTCATTGGACTTTCTTTAGAGCTTTCTTGGGCTTTCTTTAAGCCTTATTGGATTTTCTTTAGAACCTCATTGGACTTCATTTAGAGCTTTCTTGGGCATTCTTTAGAGCCTTATTGGATTTTCTTTAGAGCCATTCTGGGCTTTTCCTTTAATCCTTTCTGGAATCGGGGAAAGCCTCAAATTGAGAGTCTCAGAATCGGCCATAGGGCCGACCAACTCAAAATTCAAAACTCAAAATTCAAAACTCCTAATTAGCGTAGCCCAACTTCTGGAGCACCTCGTTGCTGATGTCTATCTTTGGAGAACCGAAGATGATGCCGGCGTTGCTGGCACGGTCGAGCACCAAGGAGTAGCCGCGCAGCTCCGATATCTCCTTCACTGCGTTGTATATCTCGTCCTGTATGGGCGACATGAGGCTCTCGCGCTTCTTGAAGAGCTCGCCCTCGGGGCCGAAGTACTTGCGCTTGAGGTCGCTGGCCTCCTTCTCTTTCTTCATGATGGCATCCTGCTTGGCCTTCTTCTGCTCCTGCGAAAGGAACACCACCTCGTTCTGATAGTTCTTGTACATGGTGCCGGCCTCGGTGTTGAGAGCCTCCACCTCGGCCTGCCACTTCTTCGATACCTGATTGAGCTGCTCATTGGCACGCTCATAGGCTGGTATGTTCTTGAGTATGTACTCCATGTCGAGCAGCGCGAACTTCTGTGCGCTTGCCGATACTGCCGATGTCATGGCAATAAGGCAGATTAATATGAACTTCCTCATTTTTCTCTTTAATATATTCAATATCGGTTGCAAGCCGACTAATCCAAAGCTCAAAACTCAAAATTCAAAGTTCCCAATCGCAGCGTGCCGCAACCAATTCAAAGTCCAAAACTCAAAATTCCGAACTCCCAATCGCGGCGTGCCGCAACCAATTCAAAACTCAAAACTCAAAATTCAAAACTCTTTCATGCCGCCATAGCGGCATGAAAGTTTAGAACTCCTGTCCGAGGATGAAGTGGAAGTTGCTGCCTCCACGCGAGCCGAACACCTTGTCGAAGCCGTATGCCCAGTCGATACCCATCATACCGACCATAGGCAGGAAGATGCGGATGCCGACACCGGCCGAACGCTTCATGTCGAAGGGATTGAACTTCTTGGTGTCGTTCCAGGCGTTACCAGCCTCAAGGAACGTGAGTCCGTAGATGGTGGTATTGCCCAAGAGGAATGGGTAGCGGAGCTCCAGCGACATGCGGTCGTAGGCATATCCCTCGTAGCCGTAGGGCGTGAGGGCACCGTTCTCGTAACCACGGAGTCCGATGGTCTCCTCGGCATAGCCTGTGGAGTAGCCCGTCATACCGTCGCCGCCGACATAGTAGGTCTCAAACGGCGACTTCTTGTTCTTGTTGTACGACCCGAGGAGTCCCAATTCCACGCGTGTCATGAGCACAAAACACTTCTGTCCGCCAGAGAGGGCGGTATAGGTCTTGGCCTTGAACTTCCATTTGTGGTACTCCACCCAGCGGTATTTCTCCTGCTGCTCACGCTCGTATGTAGACGACTGCGGGTTGTTGGCCAGGTTGCTGTAATCCTTGTTGTCCCATGCCGACCATGGCGGAGTGAGCGTGACAGATGCCATGAACTCCGAGCCACGGCGTGGGAAGAGCTGGTTGTCGGTAGAGGTGCGGCTGAGCTGTATGCTGAGGTTGAGGTTGTTGGAGTTTCCGTTGGTCATAAGGAAGTAGTTCCAGTTCTTCAGCATGTAGCGTGTATATGAGAGCTGCAGCGACAGAGTGAAGTAGTCGTCGGGCCAGCGCAGACGCTTGCCCCATCCGAGCGACGCTCCCACGAGCTTCACGTACTTGTCGGGGTCGTAGAAGTTCTCGTAGTTGTTGTAGCCGTAGTTGCCGTAACCGTAGAGATAATTATAATAGTTGTTGTAATATCCCGAATTGTAGTAATTGCTCGACACGTCGGTCTGCTTGGAGTAGTACACGCCCACGGAGAACTGGATAGGTCTCTTTCCGCCAAACCAGTTGGTGGAGTAGCTGGCGTTGTACGACTGATAGTAGGTACCGTTGGTCTGCGCTCCGAGCGAGAGCACCTCACCGTCACCGATGGGCAGTATGCCGCGATGCTCCTTGTTCTTGTTGAAGAGGTTGCGCATGGAGAAGTTGTTGAGCTTCAGTCCCACGCGTCCTATGACACCCGTCTGTCCCCATCCGAGCGAGAACTCTATCTGGTCGTTGGACTTCTGCTCAAGTCCCCAGTTTATATCCACGGTGCCGTTCTCCGGGTCGGGCTTCACGTCGGGGTTTACCTTCTCGGGGTCGAAGTGTCCCATGGACGCAAGCTCACGTGCAGAACGCTGCAAAGCCTCCTTGGAGAAGAGGTCGCCGGGCTTCGTGCGGAGCTCACGACGCACCACATTCTCATACAGGCGGTCGTTGCCGTTGATGCGTACATGGTTGATATGCGCCTGAGTACCCTCGCTTATGCGCATCTCGAGGTCTATGCTGTCGCCCACGATATTGAGTTCGGTGGGCTGGAGCTGGTAGAACAGGTAGCCGTTGTTCCAGTAGTTGTTGCCCACGGCATCCTCGTCCTCGGTGAGTCGCTTGTTCATGAGCTTCTGGTTGTACACGTCTCCGCTCTTCATGCCGAGCACATGGTTGAGGTAGTCAGACGGATATATGGTGTTGCCCACCCACGTGATGTTGCGGATGTAGTACTTCTTGCCCTCATCCACCTTCACGAGGATGCTCACGTGTTTCGGGTCTACGTTCCACACGCTGTCCTCTATGATGGCGGCATCGCGGTAGCCGTACTCGTTGTATTTGTCTATGAGCTTCTGCTTGTCGGCCTTCCACCGCTCGGGCGTGAACTTCTTAGACTTCAGGAAGGAGCCGAGCTTGCCCGCCTCGTGCGTCTTCGCGAAGGCACCCTTCTTGAACAGTCCGCCCTTTATCTTGCTGTCGGCCAGTGCGTTGTTGCCTTCGATGTATATCTTGCGCACGCGCATCTTCTCCTTCTTGTCTATTATGACATCAAGAATCACCTGGTTCTTGTCAGCCACGTCGTCGCGCTGCTGTATCTGTATGTCGGCGTTCTTGAAGCCCTTGTCGTCAAAGTACTTCTTGGCGAGTATCTTGGCGCGGTCTATCATGTTGGGAGTGATCTGCGCACCCTTGAGCAGACCGAGCTTCTCCTCCATGTCTGTGCGCTCCGACTTCTTCAGTCCGATGTAGTTGATGTTGGACACGCGCGGTCTCATGCGCAGGTGAATGTGCAGGTAAGCCTTGTTGCTGACGATGGAGTCCACGGATATGGACACGTCCGAGAAGAGACCGTACTTCCAGTAGTTCTTCACGGCGGTGGTAATCTCGTTGCCCGGTATGGTGATGTTCTCGCCAACGGTGAGCCCGGAGATGCCGGTGAGCATGTAGTCCTCGTATCCCTCGACCCCCGATACGTTGATACCTCCGAGCACGAGTGTGCGCGGCGTGCCTGCGTATGACACGTCGGGGTAGTCGATTTTGTCCTGAGCACTCATCATGGTGCTGCACAGTAGTGCGATGAGAGCTGTCAACAGCTTGTGTAAATTCATCTTGCCTTCAATTGTTTCTGTGGCGTGCGGGGTGGGTGTGGTACACTGCCGCATGGCGGAGCGCAGTATGCACGTCGGCTATATATTATATAATGTATTATCTCAGTGTGTATGCTCAGTGCTTGGCGGCACTGTCGGAGTCGATCTGCTGGCCTGTCTTGCCGAAGCGTCTCTGCCGTGCCTGATAGCTGGCTATGGCCTCATGCAGCCCCTCCTCGTCGAAGTCAGGCCAGAAGGTATCTGTGAAGTACAGCTCGCTGTATGCTATCTGCCACAGCAGGTAGTTGCTTATGCGCAGTTCTCCGCCCGTGCGTATGAGCAGTTCTGGGTCGGGCATGAAACTGGTGGAGAGCCTTTCGGCGATGGTCTGCTCCGTGATGTCGCGCGGCTTGAGCCGACCCTCTGCGGCATCGGCGGCAATCTGCCGCGCCGCCTCGGTTATCTCCCAGCGTGCCGAGTAGCTCAGGGCCACCACCATGGTCATGGAGTCGTTGGCGGCGGTGTTGGCCATGGTCTGACGCAGCTTCTCC
The DNA here is from genome assembly GCA_022775985.1 of Prevotella sp. GTDB lineage: Bacteria > Bacteroidota > Bacteroidia > Bacteroidales > Bacteroidaceae > Prevotella. The sequence continues at coordinate 13,581 of JALFIM010000106.1, read as the reverse complement.
TGCACCTCCCGTGGCAGCCTGTCCATGTCGCCGATGACACGGAAGCGCACGTTATTCTTCATGAAAATCTCGTCCTCAAGCGATGAGAGCACGAGTCCCATGAGAGCCGCCACCTCATCGGCAGGGCGGTTCCAGTTCTCCGTGGAGAAGGTGTAGAGCGTGAGATAGCGCACTCCGAGCCTCACGCACTCCGATGTGATGCGCCTCACGGTGTCCACTCCAGCCTGGTGCCCGTAGCTGCGCGGCTTGCCGCGCTCGGTGGCCCAGCGTCCGTTGCCGTCCATGATGATGGCTATGTGCTGTGGTATGTTGTCTGTATCGATGTCGTGTATCATATTCACTGGTGTGTTGTGCGGTGTGTGTATGAGTGCCGTGTGCGGAGTATCTGGGCACCGTGTGCTGTGTATATGCGTGCCATGCGGCGCGTCACTCGTCGGCGTTGTGGCATGTGCGGCACTTCGCCATGAAACTGTACGTGAGAGTGAGCTGCAGTGCCGAGTAGCAGTCGGTGTTCTTGAACAGTCCGCTGCTCTTCACGGTGTACGGGTCTGCCACTCCGTCGAGCTTGTCGCTGAGCGAGAAGTGCATGGCCCATTCGAGCCCGATGTTGAGCCGTGGCGCGGCCTTGTACTTCACTCCGAGCCCGAGCGGTATGTTGGCGGTGAACACGTTGTCGCCGTCGCCGCTGCAGTATGTGGCCCCTATGCCCCCGAAGATGAACGGCGTGAGCCGCCGTGCCCCACGGTAGTCGCGCCCCGTGCCGTATGGCCAGAAGTTGTACTCATAGGTGATGCCCACGTCGGCGAGCGACCTGCTGAAAGCGTAGTGCTGTGTGGTGAGGTCGGGGTAGTACGTGCCGTCAGGCTCCGCAGACCCCTTCAGCTTGCCGTACGACACCGCGAGGCGCAGACCCATGTACGGGTTGATGATGCGCCGCAGCATGACGCTGCCCACAGGCTGCATGCCCGAGACGATGCTTCCGTTGAAGTCGCCCTCGTAGGCCACGAGTCCCACTCCGCCGCCCACCTCCATGCGGTAGATGTCGTCGGTCTGAGCCGTGGCGTGCAGAGCCGTGGCGAGCGCTGCTATGAGTAGAGTCTTGCGCATGGGCGAGTAGTCGTTACACCTTATTATATATATACCTGTGGCGGTAGCCTGCGTGCCGTGGGCGTGACGCTGGTCATGCCGTGCGGCGCGATGTCAGAACTTGCGCTTCTTGTCGTACACGCCCTGCTCCTTGCGCCAGCCGAGGTAGTTGGCACGTCCGCGCCATACCTGTCCGCTCCGTCCGCACACTATCCACACGAAGTTGTCCTTGTCGGTGGTCATGGCGAATGCCGTGGGGCTGCACTCGAAGTCGTCGGGCAGTGTCACCACGGTGTCGCGCTGCCACGACAGGCCGTTGTCGCGGCTCTCGTACAACTGCTTAGGAGCCGACTCCACGCCCTCCTCCTGCACAGGCGCACCGCCTATGGCCAGGAGGTGTCCGTCGTACACGGCCATCTGCAGACCTTTGAGGCGCGGCATGCGCATGACGCGCTGCGTGTCGTAGAACATGAACTGCTCGTCGTCGGCAGTCTCCTGCGTGTCGGTGAGCTTGCTCCACACCACTGCTGCGGTGTCGGCATAGGCCGTCTCGCGGTTGCCCGCCAGTATTATGCGGCTCGCACCGCTGTTGGTCTTGAGCGGAAGCACTGCCGAGGTGATGTCGCGTGTGGGAAGCCATGTGGCCTCATCGTCTATGCCCACGGCCGCCGTGCTGCCCGATGCCATGTCCACGGTGCAGAGGCTCACGCCGCCATCGGCGGCGGTGTAGGCGTATATGTGTGCTGCGTCGGCCCCCACGAGGCGCTGCAGTCCGCTGAATCGCTTGGTCTTGGTGGCGCTGCCGGAGAATGATGTCACGTCGCCGGTGGCGGTGTTGAGTATGTATGCCGTGCCGTCATAGGCCACGAGGCTCTCGTAAGCATCGGCCGGCAGTACGGCATTAGCGGCATTTGACTCGCTCCACCCGTCCTGTCCGTCGGCATGCAGGAACAGGCGAGTCTGCGTGCCGTCGCTGGCGGCGAGCAGCAGTCCGCCGTCAGTAGAGGCGAGGCGCATGGACGTGATGCTGCCGAAGTCGCTGATGCTGGCATCGGCCTGTGCCATGCGCTTCCACACATACGAGCTGTCCTGGCGGTGTATGTTCACGCTCACGGTGTACTTCTTGTGGCCACGCCCCGAGTTGCTGTACACGTGCAGCTCACGCGGTTTGGAGAAGTCGGTGGAGTCGGAGCCCATGAAGTACGACAGCGTGTCGCTCGTCATGCTCTTTATGCCCACCGTGGACGCGTTGTACGACGACACGCTGCACAGCACCTTGGTGCCGTCAACGCCCAGGGGCAGTGAGTCGGGGTTGTATATCAGGCCCTCTATCTGGTCTATGTAGAATTTCGTGGAGCTGAAACTTACGCTCTTGGTGTATGTGGAGTCGCGCAGTCCGTCCTTGGTCTTGCGGTGGAAGGTCTGCTTGAGGTTTCCGAGGGTGAAGGCTGTGATGCCGGTATTGTCAGTGTACTCGTATTCGTCGCCGTCTCCGAGGCACGACGCGCATGTCAGTGCCACGGCCATCATCATCAGCAAAGGTAAGAATATCCTTTTCATTATACTGCGGTATGTTATTTTTAGCTGCAAATTTAGTCAGAATTCCTTAAATAGCGAGCCTTTTTAACCGTTTATTATGCAAATTATAGATTTTCAATGCGTTTTTTAAGGTTGTTTAGTGATTGCGGCCACGGTGCCGCGCACCGCACCTCGGGCCACACTGCACGGCCCATGACACCCACGTGCCAGCATGTGTGCTGGGCGCGTGTCATGGCTACGGTCTGCCGCCATGCTCTCACGGCGGCGTGGCGAGATGAGTGTATGATGCTGTGGCATAGCCGCTTGCCTACGCCCTGCCGCGCCTCAGCGCGTGGCAGGACGCGTGCCGTCAAAGGGCCGTGAACGAGCCGTCTGCGCCTATCACGCCCGTCTGTCCGTCACGCACGGCCTCGAAGTAGGGGCTCTCGTCGCGCAGCGATATGTCATCGTACACGAAGTCGGCCACCACGGTGTCGTGGCCGTCGGGCATCACAAGGCCCATCTTGCCGTCCTTCTGCGCTATCACGGGCAGCGACTTCAGGTCATCGACATACACGTAGCACGTGCGCAGGAAGTCGTACACGGGGCTGAGCAGCACCCGTCCGTGGCTGTCCTTCATGCCGAAGTGGCCATCGCTCTCGTACACCTCGTGAAACTGCAGGTACTTCTGCTTCATGCGGTCGATGTAGAAGGCCATCTTGCGCTTGTCGTTGACGAGCCGTATGAGGTAGGCGAAGGTGTCGCAGTAGTTGGCCATGGCGCGTGCCAGCACTATCTTCAGGTCGAGGCCGCTGATAGCCTTGCGGTTGAGGTCTATGTAGCGTGCTATGACCACTTCCTTCTCCTCCACCGACATGCCGGCCATGCTCTCCTCAAACTTCAGCATTATCTGCTTGCTGCCCGACATGGCCTTGATGTAGCGGTGTATCTGCCGCGCCATCTCGTCGCACACGAACTTGTCTATCCGTGCCACCTCTATCTCGTCGGTGTAGGTAGACTCGAAATTCTCCTGTGTTATAGTTTTCTCCATAGCTTCAGTCTTTTATGGCGGCGGTACGTCCCGCCGCCGTGGCGGATGGTGGCATCCGCTACGTCAAAATTACGACTTTTCGGCGAGACTGCAAAACAAACGCGTCATCTTTTTGGCCCACCGCGCCAAAAGCGCGGCTGTGTGGGCAAACGGCAGCATGCCCTCGGTGGCGACGGCAAATTAGGCGTGCGGCCGTTGCCGTATTACGATATTTATTCGTAACTTTGCATACGTTATATCACACACATGCCACGGCCCATGCCGTGAGCGCACGGTCTGCGACTAATCATTAATCCATAATATCCACCGTAACAACTGAAAAACGATGAGAAAAAATCTTCTTACACTACTCTTCTGCTGCCTGGCGGCACTCGCCACGGCACAGGTACAGCGTCCGAAACTCGTCGTCGGCATAGTAGTCGACCAGATGAGATGGGACTATCTCTACTACTATTACGACAAGTTCGGCGACGGAGGCTTCAAGCGTCTGCTCAACGAGGGCTTCAGCTGCGACAACCAGATGATCAACTATCTGCCCACCGTCACGGCCATAGGGCACGCCAGCGTGTACACGGGCTCGGTGCCCGCGCTCCACGGCATAGCCGGCAACAACTTCTACCTCAACGGCAAGAACGTGTACTGCTGCACCGACGACAACGTGAAGGGGCTCGGCTCCGACCACTCCGCAGCACGCATGTCACCGCACAACATGGTGGCCACCACCATAGGCGACCAGCTCAAGCTCGCCACCGACTTCCGCTCCAAGGTGATAGGCGTGGCCATGAAAGACCGCGCGGCCATACTCCCGGCCGGCCACTCGGCCGATGCCGCCTACTGGTACGACAACGCCGTGGGCCACTTCGTGTCAAGCTCCTACTACATGGACAAGCTGCCGGCATGGGTTGAGGACTTCAACAAGCAGAACAACAGCAAGCCCGGACTCGATCTCAAGGCCACCAACGAGGGCGTGACCATGACGTTCAAGATGGCCGAGGCCGCCCTCGACAACGAGCAGCTGGGCAAGCACGACGTCACCGACATGCTCTGCGTGAGCATCTCCTCCACCGATGCCATAGCGCATGCCCACAGCACGCGCGGCAAGGAGAACTATGAGGTGTACATGCAGACCGACAAGGACCTGGCGCACTTCCTCTCCAAGCTCGACGCACAGGTGGGCAAGGGCAACTATCTCGTGTTCCTCACCGCCGACCATGCCGGCGCACACAACCCCAACTTCCTCAACAAGCACCGCATACCGGGCGGAGGATGGGACAGCCGCGCCGCCATCAGCAATATCAACAAGGCACTCAGCGAGAAGTACGGCGTGGAGGGACGCTACATCTGCGACCTCATTGACTACCGCCTGTACGTAGACCACAAGCTGCTCGCCGACCACCACATAGACCTCCAGACGGTGAAGGACGACATCGTGAGCATGCTCAAGGAGGACCAGAGCCTCGACTACGTGGTAGACTTCGACAAGGCCGCCCAGACGGCCATGCCCGAGTTTCTGCGCGAGCGCACCATCAACGGCTACAACCGCAACCGCTCCGGCGACATCATGGTGGTGACGCATCCCGAGACCTTCGCCTGGAAGGTGGCCCCCGACTACGGCGGCACCACCCACGGGGCATGGAATCCGTACGATGCCCACATACCCCTCATCTTCATGGGCTGGCACGTGAAGCACGGCTCTACGTCGCAGCCCACCTTCATGGTAGACACCGCTCCCACCGTGTGCGCCATGCTCAAGATACAGATGCCCAACGCCTGCATAGGCAACGCCATACTGCCCGTAGTGGAGAATGGCGCGGCCGCGCTGACCGCACGCCCCGTGCGCCGCAAGTGACAGGCACAGGACGTGGAGCGTGAAAAGTGCCCCAACGGCCTTTAATGTCAAGAATCAGGGAATTAGAGAAATTTTCTTCCTCTTTTGGATTATCAAGAATTAGAGAAATAATTATACGAAAGAAAAATTCTCTAATTCTCTAATTCTTGACATAAAAACAATCTTGATTATCCTATTTTATTCAAAAAGAACTGCCACCCCTGCCGCTACACCCGTCGCGGCATGATGAGCTGCAGGTCGTGCTCTATGGGTATGCCGCAGTTCTTGTCCTCATTGAGGCGGTTGTGGTCTATGAGGCGGTACACGGCATCCATGGCCTCGCGCGTGCTGCGGCGCAGCGGCATGCCGTCGAGCAGATGCCCTATGAGCACGGCGGAGAATATGTCGCCCGTGCCGGGGAAGTGTACTGGTATCTCGTCGAACGGCAACGTGAAGTACTCGCCGTCCGTATGGTTGTAGCCCGCCACCACGGCCTGGCCGTCTACGCGCATGCTCGTGATGAGCACCGACTTCGACCCTATGGCCCTCAGGCCGTCGATGAGCCGCCGCGCACCCTCCGCGCTCACGCCGCCGGGGGCGTAGGGCATGCCCGTGAGGTAGCATGCCTCCGTGTAGTTGGGGTAGCAGAGATGCGCCACTGACACCATCTCGCGCATTGACCGCACCGCGCTGTCGGTCACACCGTTGTAGAGCGCACCCTCGTCGCCCATCACGGGGTCTACGAACACGGGCGTACCCGCGGCGGCCTGCTCACGGCAGTAGGCCGACACGATGCGTGCCTGACGCTCCGAGGCCACGTAGCCCGTGGCAATGGCGTCGAAACTGAAGCCCAGGTCTTTCCACGCCGCGAACGCGCCCTGTATGTAGTCGGTGGTCTCAAGCATCTCAAAACGTCCGTACTCGAACGTGTTGGAGATGAGCATCGTGGGCAGGTTGTACGTGGGATGCCCCATGTACGAGAGTATGGGCAGCATCACGGCCGCCGCCACCTTGCCGTAGCCGGGCATGTCGCAGACAAGGAGTATTTGCTTCTTTTCCATCAGTGATATTCGGTTTTTATCCGTGCAAACTTACTCAAAAAATGTCATTCAGTCAGCTAAATTGCTTAAAAAAGCCTATTACTCCACGCTTTTATGGCTCAATTCAGCGTTTTTCATTAACTTTGCACCACTTTACGGTTTTCGGCCGCTGCACCAGCGTCCGAAAGCACGGTAACATTCACACGACAAACGAGTAAGTTAATGAAAAAGGATATCTGCTGCATAGGTCATATCACCAAGGACAAGAACACCACACCCAGGCAGACGGTGTACATGTCGGGAGGCACGTCGTTCTACTTCGCCTACGGCTTCAACCACCTGCCCGACAAGGTGTCGTTCGGCCTCGTCACCAAGCTGGGCAGCGATGACGCGGCCGTCGTAGACAAGATGCGGGCCGACGGCATAGACGTGCTCAACTTCCCGAGCCGCCACACCGTGTTCTTCGAGAACATATACGGCGCCGACCAGAACGACCGCACGCAGAAGGTGCGTGCCAAGGCCGACCCGTTCACCGTAGACGAGATGCGCGGCCTCGACGCCGGCATATACCATCTCGGCTCACTGCTCGCCGACGACTTCTCGCCCGAGGTGGTGAAGTACCTCTCGTCCAAGGGCCGCATATCCATCGACGCGCAGGGCTACCTGCGCGAGGTGCGCGGCGAGGACGTGTACGCCGTAGACTGGAAGGACAAGCGCGACATACTCGCATGCACCGACATCATAAAGGTCAACGAGCACGAGATGGAGGTCATCACAGGCAGCAGCGACCCGCAGACGGCCGCACGCCAGCTCGCCGAGTGGGGCGTGAAGGAGGTGGTGGTGACGCTGGGCAGCTACGGCTCGCTCATACTCGCCGACGGACAGTTCCACTGCATACCGGCATACGAGCCGCACGAGATAGTGGATGCCACGGGCTGCGGCGACACCTACTCCGCCGGCTACCTCTACTGCCGCTCGCAGGGCGAGGGCTTCGCCGAGTCGGGACGCTTCGCCGCCGCCATGTGTACGCTCAAGCTCGAGCACAGCGGCCCCTTCGACCGCACCGCCGATGACGTGCGCCGCATCATAGCCGGATGACGGCGGCGGCAGCACACACGCCATACCGATTTACGAAACGGGCCGTTTCGCACCACGATTCGGCCCATTCCGCACGATGAAACGGGCCGTTTTGGATGACAAAACGGCCCGTTTTGCAACATATTATGTATCAGCGCGTTACACAGTCAAATCAAGATGCCGTCCGAAAGCCGCCCATGATGCCCGAGCATACGGACAGGAAACGTGCGCCACGAACGGCCGCTATTGCCGCCATTGTCATTAAATCAGAAACATTAATTCGTTATTATCAGCTAATTTTATTAATTTTGCAATATCATAGGCGGCACGCACGCGCGAGGCCGCCAGGCACGTCACACCGACAACAAGAAAACATACATACACGCCAATGGACTACAATTTCAGAGAAATCGAGAAGAAATGGCAGCAGAAGTGGGTCGAGGACAAGACCTACAAGGTTGCCGAGGACAAGAACAAGCAGAAATTCTACGTGCTCAACATGTTTCCCTACCCCTCAGGGGCGGGCCTTCACGTGGGCCATCCGCTCGGCTACATAGCCTCCGACATATACGCCCGCTACAAGCGTCTGCAGGGCTTCAACGTGCTCAACCCCATGGGCTACGACGCTTACGGACTGCCGGCCGAGCAGTACGCCATACAGACTGGCCAGCACCCGGCCGTCACCACCGAGAAGAACATCAACCACTACCGCGAGCAGCTCGACAAGATAGGATTCTCCTTCGACTGGGACCGCGAGGTGCGCACGTGCGACCCATCGTACTACAAGTGGACGCAGTGGGCCTTCCAGAAGATGTTTGACTCATACTACTGCAACGGATGCCAGAAGGCGCAGCCCATATCCAAGCTCGTGGAGCACTTCCGCGAGCACGGCACAGAGGGCACCGAGGCCGTGGCCAAGAGCGAGGAGCTCAGCTTCACGGCCGAGGAGTGGAACGCCATGAGCGAGCGTGAGCAGCAGCAGGTGCTCATGAACTACCGCATAGCATACCTCGGCGAGACCATGGTGAACTGGTGCGCCGGCCTCGGCACGGTGCTTGCCAACGACGAGGTGGTAGACGGCGTGAGCGTGCGCGGCGGATATCCCGTGGTGCAGAAGAAGATGCGGCAGTGGTGCCTGCGCGTCAGCGCATACGCGCAGCGGCTGCTCGACGGGCTCGACGGCATAGACTGGACGGACTCGCTGAAGGAGACGCAGCGCAACTGGATAGGCCGCAGCGAGGGCACGGAGGTGCAGTTCCACGTGAAGGACAGCGACACCGTGTTCACCATCTTCACCACACGCGCCGACACCATGTTCGGAGTGACGTTCATGGTGCTCGCCCCCGAGAGCGAGCTCGTGCAGCAGCTCACCACGGATGAGCAGCGACAGGCCGTGGGCGAGTACCTCGACTACGTGAAGAAGCGCACCGAGCTCGACCGCATATCCGACCGCAAGGTCACCGGCGTGTTCTCAGGCTCATACGCCATCAACCCGTTCACGGGCGACGCCATACCCGTGTGGATAAGCGAGTACGTACTGGCGGGCTACGGCACGGGCGCCATCATGGCAGTGCCCGCGCACGACTCGCGCGACTATGCCTTCGCACGCCACTTCCACCTGCCCATCATTCCGCTCATAGAGGGGGCCGACGTGAGCGAGGAGAGCTACGACGCCAAGGAGGGTATCGTGACCAACTCGCCGGCAGAGGGCAAGCACACCGACTTCTCGCTCAACGGACTCACCGTCAAGGAGGCCATCGCCGCCACCAAGAAATACGTCACCGAGAAGGGCATCGGACGCGTGAAGGTGAACTACCGCCTCCGCGATGCCATATTCTCACGCCAGCGCTACTGGGGCGAGCCGTTCCCCGTGTACTACAAGGACGACATGCCGTACATGATACCCGAGAGCTGTCTGCCCCTCGAGCTGCCCGAGATAGACAAGTACCAGCCCACCGAGAGCGGTGAGCCGCCACTCGGCCACGCACGCCTCTGGGCCTGGGACACCGCCAACTGCAAGGTGGTGGACAAGCAGCTCGTAGACGGCAAGACGGTGTTCCCGCTCGAGCTCTGCACCATGCCGGGCTTCGCCGGCTCGTCGGCCTACTACCTGCGCTACATGGACCCGCACGACAGCGACGCGCTCGTGAGCCGCGAGGCCGACGACTACTGGCAGAACGTAGACCTCTACGTGGGCGGCACGGAGCACGCCACGGGCCACCTCATATACTCACGGTTCTGGAACAAGTTCCTGCACGACTACGGAGTGTCGTGCCGCGAGGAGCCGTTCCAGAAGCTCGTCAACCAGGGCATGATACAGGGACGCAGCAACTTCGTGTACCGTGTGAACGAGCTGAGCACCAAGGAGAAGCCGGTGTTCGTGTCGCTCGGGCTCAAGGACGGCTACAAGGACGTGACACCCATACACGTAGACGTGAACATAGTGCATGCCGACCAGCTCGACATAGAGGCGTTCAAGGCATGGCGGCCTGAGTATGCCGATGCAGAGTTCATACTCGACGACGGCAAGTACGTATGCGGATGGGCCATAGAGAAGATGTCCAAGTCTATGTTCAACGTGGTCAACCCCGACATGATAGTGGAGCGCTACGGTGCCGACACGCTGCGTCTGTACGAGATGTTCCTCGGCCCCGTGGAGCAGAGCAAGCCCTGGGACACCAACGGCATAGACGGCTGCCACCGCTTCCTGCGCAAGTTCTGGGCCCTCTTCCAGAACGGACTCGACGGCGAGGCCACGCCCGAGATGCTCAAGAGCGTGCACAAGCTCATCAAGAAGGTGACGGGCGACATAGAGCACTTCTCCTACAACACCAGCATATCGGCGTTCATGATATGCGTCGGCGAGCTGGCACAGCTCAAGTGCCGCAACCGTGAGCTCCTCCAGCAGGTGGTAGTGCTCATAGCGCCGTTCGCACCGCACATAGCCGAGGAGCTGTGGCAGCTCACTGGCGGCACGGGAAGCGTGTGCGACGCGCAGTGGCCGGCATGGGACGAGAAGTACCTCGTGGAGAACGAGATGCAGCTCACCGTATCGTTCAACGGCAAGGCACGCTTCCAGATGACGTTCCCCGCATCGGCCGACAACAACACCATACAGCAAGCAGTGCTCGCTGACGAGAAGTCGGCCAAGTATCTCGACGGCAAGACCGTGGTGAAGGTCATCGTGGTGCCCAAGCGCATCGTCAACGTAGTGATAAAATAACGCCGCGCCGCCATAGCCGCGGCATGATGCCACGGCCGCCACGGGGAGCGCATCCCCACGGCGGCCGGCACACGCCGCCCACGGTGGGCAGCCATAACACAAAGACATACATGCTTCAGAACAAAGCCATTTGGAACGAGGTGAAGGACTACCTGTTCATCACGCTCGGACTGATGCTCTACACTTTCGGGTGGACAGTGTTCCTGCTGCCCTACAAGATAGTGACGGGCGGTGTCACGGGTATAGCCGCCATCATATACTATGCATCCGGCATACCCATCTCGGCCACGTACTTCATCATAAACCTGGCGCTGCTCTTCGCCGCGCTCAAGGTGCTCGGACTGAAGTTCATGGTCAAGACCATCTACGCCATATTCATGCTCTCGCTGCTGCTGTGGGTGGCACAGGAGGTTATGACGAGCTCCGACGGACACCTCCTGCAGATGCTCGGGCCAGGCAACGTGTTCATGTCCATGGTCATAGGATGCTGCTTCACGGGCTCGGCGCTCGCCATAGTGTTCCTGCACAACGGCAGCACGGGCGGCACCGACATAGTGGCGGCCATAGTGAACAAGTACCACAACCTGTCGCTCGGCACCGTGCTCATATTCGTAGACATACTCATCATAGGCTCGTCGCTGCCCGTGTTCGGGCGCGACAGCGGATATGAGATAGGACTACGCATCATGGTGACGGGCCTCTGCGCCATGATGATAGAGAACTTCGTGCTCGACTACGTGATGAACGCACGCCGCGAGTCGGTGCAGTTTCTCATCTTCTCGCGCAAGTACGAGGAGATAGCCTTCGCCATAGGCACCAAGCTCAACCACGGCGTGACCATACTCGACGGCCACGGGTGGTACACAGGCAATGAGATGAAGGTGCTCTGCATACTCGCACGCAAGAATGAAAGCGCCAACATATTCCGGCTCATCAAGATAATAGACCCCAACGCCTTCGTGAGCCAGAGCGCCGTCATAGGCGTGTACGGCGAGGGTTTCGACACCATCAAGGTGAAAGTGACCGACAAGCACGCCGACGAGCTGCACCGTCACATCATGCAGCAGAAGCTCGAGGAGTACAAGACACAAGTGGAACAGCAAAACCATAAAGACTCATGAGAATAGTATTCGCCACCAACAACGCCCACAAGCTCGAGGAGATAAGGGCCATCCTCGGCCACAGCCACGACATACTGTCGCTCAACGACATACAGTGCCACGCCGACATACCCGAGACCGCAGACACGCTCGAGGGCAACGCCTTGCAGAAGGCACGCTACGTGTGGGATCACTACCACCTGAGCGTGTTCGCCGACGACACCGGCCTGGAGGTCAACGCGCTCGGAGGCGCGCCCGGGGTGTACAGCGCACGCTACGCAGGAGGGGCCGGACACGACTCCGAGGCCAACATGGCCAAGCTGCTGCGTGAGCTGCACGGACACACCGACCGCACGGCACGCTTCCGCACTGTCATAGCGCTGATACTGGCCGACGGCTCCGACAAGGGCTTCAGCGAGCACCTCTTCGAGGGCAAGGTGGAGGGACGCATCGCCACCGAGAGGCAGGGCAGCGAGGGCTTCGGCTACGACCCGCTGTTCGTACCCGACGGCTACGGCGAGTCGTTCGCACAGCTCGGCACGGCCATAAAGAACCGCATCTCGCACAGGGCACACGCCGTGGCACGCCTCACCGACTTCCTCAGCAAGGTGTGACAGCCGCCATACGCACGCGCATCATGCACTATGCGGATGTACATCATGCACTATGCGGATGTACATCATACACTATGCACACGCGCATCACGTACTATACGAACGCACATCATGTGCCAAGCGTCCGCATTATATCCCATACACCCCGACAATATATAACACAACGGCTCGCACACGGGCCACTCACAACCAACGGTCATGCGCAAAACCATCATCATAACAGCACTGATATGCTGCTGCCTCATGCCACTCGCGGCATGCGCGGCGGGCATAGGGTCGTGGAGTCTGTTCACGTCGTACAACCACATCACACGCATTGAGCCCACAGGCAAGGACGTGTTCGTGTGCGCCTCGGCAAGACTCTACTCCTACAATCCGTCAGACCAGTCAGTCACCACATACGACAGGCTCAACGGCCTCAACGGCAACGACATAGCCCTGATACGCTGGAACAAGACGGTGAAGCGTCTGCTCATAGTGTACACCGACGGCAACATAGACCTGCTCAGTGCCGATGGCTCAGTGACCAACATCCCCGACTTCTACAACAAGATAATGACGGAGGACAAGACCGTCAACGGTGCGTCGGTGTCTGGCAAGTATGCCTACGTGTGCACGGGTTTCGGAATGATAAAGGTAGACATGCAGCGTGCCGAGATAGCCGACACATACAACATAGGACAGACATGCTACGATGTCACGGAGTACGACGGCAGTCTCGTAGTGGGCACGCGCAACGGTCCATACAGGGCACGCCTCACCGACAATCTCATGGACAAGGCTTCATGGAAGCAGATGTCGCCGTGGCGGATATTATACACATTCACCATAGGAGAAAAGCTCTACCTCGGCAGCACCAACTACCTCGCATTGTACGATGCCGCCAACAATAGCATACGGCAGGTGGCGCGTCCGCCATTCTCACAGGTGCAGAAGCTCGATGACCGCACCATCCTCTACGGCAGCGGCACCACCACTATGATAGGTTCTGGCGGAGACATCTCCACCATAAGCACGCGGTACGGCACATGCTGCTACGATGCG
>JALFIM010000097.1 GCA_022775985.1 Prevotella sp. | reverse complement strand
CTACGAGTATGGCAAGCACAACGAGGCATACGGCAACACTGCTACATCTGCCTTCCAAAACGAGATTTGGTGGCAGCGCCGCGTAGAGTTCTGGGGCGAGGGTCTGTCGATGTATGACATCAAGCGCCTGCAGAAGGGCATCATACGCAGCTATGAGGGCACCAACCACGTTGACGGTTACCAGTGGAACACCACCACAACGCCAAATTGGATGAACTGGTGCATCACCAACGGCGAGTGCAACTACAACACCGCTTGTACCAACAACCCCACGCCTTCGGCTCCCTCGGGCAACTCGCAGGAGCACGTGTGGTAAGAGAATATCAGTCCCCCTGTGCCGCCTACGGGTGTGGCACAAGGGGCATTCATACAAAACAAAATTTTGACTACAACGATGAGAAAATATATTTTCGGCATGATGGCCGCCTTTGCTGCGGTGCTCATGACCTCGTGCTCGGCCGATGAGGGCACAGAGCCCGGCGGCGACACGAAAGCATACGTCCAGACCAACACCTACAACGTGGCTCCGCCGCTCGATGCCGACGCCGACTTCCTGGTGCGCGTGTCTACCAACAGTGCCGTCAAGGGCGCGTACATCCTGCTGGAGAAGCACGACGACTACTCCAAGCATATTGCCGAGATGGGCAAGGACGCATACAACGACTATGTGGTGAAGAACGGCGGCGTGGTGAAAGGCGTGGCCGGACGCTCTGAGGTAGACACCACCTTCTACGGCCTGAAGGGCGAGTACATGGCCACCGTGGTGGCCGTGGGCAACAACGGTCTGGCTCAGGCCGCCGACAGCGTGTCGTTCACCGGCATAGCATGGAACAAGGTGTGCGACGGCACGTTTACCTTCGGCCCCGAAGCTCAGCAGTTGTTCGGACTGACAAGTGTGGTCACGGAGCTTGACCAGGACGCCGACGATACCGCACAGTACCGCATAAAAAATGTGTTCGGTACCGGCTACAACATCAAGTTCCGCCGCTACAGCCTGACATACAAGGACGAGGAAGACGGCGAGTACAAAGTATGTCTCGTTCCGGGACAGGCCACGCCGTTCTCTTCCAAACAGTACGGAAGAGTGTTCTTCGCTGACGCCTACACCTATCAGGTGGCCAATCCCGAGGGCGGCTACTTCCCCAACAACAAGGTGAAGCTCAACCTCGTGTACTACGCAGGCAAAACACAGTTCACCGACCCCGACATGGTGGTGTTCACACCTGCCAACTGATGTGCCGCAGCACGCCGTGCGCAAGGCCGTCAGGCGGCACACGGCAAACGCAGCGCACACCCGTTCAGCACTCTGAATAATTCTTCTATATAAAGTATTGAGGCGGACTGCCAGTGATGGCGGCCCGCCTTTTTCATGCCCACACGCCACAAGTTCGGTCGGAAAAATGTTGATTTATGCCGAAAGTTCGGTAGGAAAAGTGTGGTTTATGCTTGCAAGTTCGGTAGGAAAAATGTAATTTTGTAGCCGAAACGTCTTAATATCAACGCCTTATGTACAGAAACATAATCACACGTCTCAGAGAGTGGAAAGACAAAGCCCACCGCAAGCCTCTCGTACTGTCAGGGGCACGGCAGGTAGGAAAGACATATATCCTCAGGGAGTTTGGCAAGCAGGAGTTCGACAACGTGGCCTACATCAATTGCGATGACAACAGTCTGGCCAAGGACTTGTTCACGCAAGACTACGACATGCAGCGCATAATACTGGCCATCGGAGCCATAACACGACAGCCCATCGTGGCAGGAAAGACCCTCATCATACTCGACGAGATACAGGAATTGCAGAGAGGCTTGGCCGCGCTGAAGTATTTTTGTGAGAAAGCTCCAGAATACCATGTAGCCGTGGCTGGCTCACTGCTTGGCATCACGATGCACCGAGGCGAGTCGTTTCCTGTCGGCAAAGTAGACATTCTGAACATATATCCCATGACCTTTGACGAGTTCTTGCTTGCCAAGGGCCGTGAGCAGATGGTGGAGATACTCAAGAGCAAGGACTGGGACACCATAAAGCTGCTGAGGAACGAATACATAAAGTGTCTGCGTGAGTATTATTTTGTCGGCGGCATGCCCGAAGCCGTCGGCATGTTCATGGAGACAAACGATGTAATGCGGGTGAGGGATGTGCAGAAGGCCATTCTCTTCACTTACAACAAAGACATGTCAAAGCATGTCCCTGCGGCGGAGGCCAACAGGATAAACATGGTGTGGCGGTCTATGCCCTCACAACTTGTCAAGGAGAACAAGAAGTTCATCTACGGCGTGGCGCGGCCGGGAGCACGTGCCAAGGACTTCGAGACGGCCATACAGTGGCTCATGGACGCGGGTCTCGTGTACAAGGCCGAGAGGGTGACAGAGCCCAAGATGCCACTGAAGTTCTACACAGACATCAGCAGCTTCAAGTTGTTCATCCTCGACTGCGGACTGCTCGGTGCCATGAGCGAGACTCCTGCCAACAAGCTGTTGGTGGCAGACAACGGCATGGAGGAGTCGAAAGGTGCCTTCACCGAGAACTATGTCATGAGCCAGCTCGTAGCCACACAAGGCTCGTCGGTGTTCTATTACAGCAATGACGCCAAGCTCGAGATAGACTTCCTCATACAGCATGCCGACGACATCGTGCCGATTGAGGCCAAAGCAGAGGAGAACCTCCGCGCCAAGTCGCTCTCAACCTTTGTGTCGAAGCATCCACAGATGCACGGGCTACGCTTCTCGATGTCCGACTTCAGAGAGCAGGACTGGATGACCAATGTGCCACTGTACGCAGTGTCTGTATATTTCTGACATACAGCCACTGCGTCGGGCAAGTACGCGCCTTTTTGCATCCTTGCACGTGTCCTGCCCTGAAAATTTGGCCGTAGGAGCACATTTTTCCGACAGAAACGGCCCGAATATCGCAAACATTGCGTACCTTTACAGCCGAAAACCGCGCCCGCACCCCTGACCGCCGGGCATACACTACAATTAAAAACCTCTATCACACAACACAAGTTATGAGACAAATCAAGCCCCGCCGCCTGCTGCTCACGGCAGCATCGGCCCTGCCGGCACTCGCCATGGCACAGCAGACAGAGCGTCCCAACATCATGCTCATCGTAGTAGACGACATGGGATACTCCGACCTCCAGTGCTTCGGAGGCGAAGTGGAGTCGCCAAACCTCAACAGCCTCGCCGCTAACGGCATCCGTTTCACACAATTCTTCAACTCCGGCCGCAGCTGCCCGTCGCGGGCACAGCTCCTCACGGGGCGCTACGCGCAGACCGTGGGCATCACGGGCATGGGCCAGAGCCTCACGCACGACTGCGTGACCATACCCGAGGTGCTGCGCACGGCGGGCTACCACACCGCCATGAGCGGCAAGTGGCACCTCTCACTCACCAAGAGCATAGGCACACGCGAGCAGCAGATGCAGTGGCTCTCTCACCAGAACACGTTTGACAACGCGCCCTTCGCGCCGCTCGACACGTACCCATGCAACCGTGGCTTCGATGAGCACTGGGGCACGATATGGGGCGTGGTGGACCACTACGACCCCTTCTCGCTCGTACACAACGAGACTCCCATCTACACCGATGCCATACCCGACGACTTCTACTCCTCCGACTTCATCACCCAGAAGGCCATAGACATGCTCGACGGTCTCGACAAGAAGAGCGAGCCCTTCTTCATGTACGTGAGCTACAACGCGCCGCACTGGCCGCTGCACGCCAAGCCGCAGGACATAGCCAAGTACAAGGGCAAGTTCGACGACGGCTGGGATGCCATGCGCACGCGCCGCTACAACAACCTCGTGAAGCTCGGGCTCCTCGACCCCGAGGAGACTCCCGTGGCCGCCAACGCCTCAGGCCGCGCCTGGGAGAATGAGCCCGACAAGGCGTTCCAGGCCGCCAACATGGAGGTACACGCCGCCATGGTAGACTGCGTAGATCAGGGCATCGGGCGCATCATACAGAAACTGAAGGACGACGGCACCTTCGACAACACCATCATAATATTTACCTCCGACAACGGAGCGTCGTCTGAGAACTACTCCATAGGCGACTTCGACCGCCACGACCGCACGCGCAGCGGCGAGAAGGTCATACACGACTCGCGCACACCGGGCGACCAGCTCTCGTACAACTACCTGCACACGGGCTGGGCAGGAGCCGTCAACACGCCTTTCCGCTACTGGAAGACCACACAGTTCCACGGCGGCACGGCAGCTCCCACCATCATACACTGGCCCAAGGGCATAGCCAAGGAGCGTCGGGGCACCATCAACCGCGAGCCGTGCCAGTTCCTCGACATCATGCCCACGTGCATAGAGCTCGCCGACGCCACCTACCCCACCACCTACGACGGCCACGCCATCAAGCCGCTCTGCGCCGAGGGACGCTCGCTCACGCCCCTGCTCAGCGGCGACGGTAAATGGGACTCCGAGCGCACCATGTACTGGGAGCACGAGAACGGACGCGCCATACGCAAGGGCGACTGGCGGCTCACGGCCCTCAGCGGCGCGGGGTGGCAGCTCTTCGACATGAAGCACGACTACTCCGAGACCAACAACCTCGCCGCCGAGCACCCCGACAAGGTGCGTGAGCTCAAGACCCTGTGGAACTCATGGGCCAGGAGCGTGGGCCTCACCGTGCCGCAGGACATCGCCGACACCGACAAGGAGGTGGTGTTCCACTACTCCTTCGACGACAACCTCGACGACCAGTCGCACAACGCCTACACCCTAACGCCGTCGGCCAAGGGCTACTCCTACGCCGAGGGCGTACACGGCAAGGCCCTCGCCCTCAACGGCGACGGGCAGTATCTCGACTTCAACCACCCCGGTCTCTTCAATCCCAGCACCACGCAGACCACCTTCTGCGCGTGGGTGTACGCCGACCGCGACGATGACCCCACCGCCGCCACGGGCACCGAGGGCGACATGTACTACCGCGACGAGATAATACTGGCGCAGAAAGACAACGGCGGCACGGGCCGCCTGATGCTCTACGCACGCGCCGAGAAACCCCGGACGGGCGACGGCGACACGCGATTCTTCTACAGCAACTTCCTCGGAGGCACGCAGAACCACGCCTCATACGGCTCGCTCACACCGGGCAAGTGGCAGCACGTGGCAGTGGTGTGCAACCCCGTAGACCTCTCCGTGACGTACTACATCAACGGCAAGCGCGACTGCACCGTGGCCGCCAAGTCGTTCGAGTCGTGCGTGGGCGGACTGCGCATCGGCGCACACAAGGCCGGCATCAGCTTCTTCCGTGGCCGCATAGACGATGCCTACTTCTTCCGCGGCGCCCTCACCCCCGACGAGATAAAGAAGGTGATGGACGGCACCATAGACCTCGCCGACTACACACGCCACCCCGACCCCTCCGACACCGAGTGGCCACTCGACGGCAAGGCGTACACCGTGCGCAACTTCAGCACCAACGCCCCTGCGTACATGCAGGACAACCTCAGTGCCGATGACCGCATACAGTGCGGCGGCACCGTCACTGACAACTCCTACTGGGCGTTCGAGAAGACCGCCAACGCTCACTGCTACTACGTGCGCAACACCGCCACCGGCCGCTACATACAGGGCTACCGCCCCACGGCGCAGACCGTCGTGACCATGGGCACCGACAAGGCTGAGTACCACGTGGCACCGGCCACCGCCGAAAACGGCAACTACGGCTTCGCCTACACCGGCAACACGCCCCACGACTTCACTTCCGGCACCATAGGGCTCAACCTGCGCGGCGAGAGCACCGAGGCAGGGTCGCTCGTGCAGACGTTCGCATCGGCGGCTGGAGTCAACCACCGCTCGTTCTGGCTCCTCGACAAGGTGGCTGACATACCCACCGCCATCACAGGCACGCGGGCCGACGACACCCTCCCCAAGCGCGTCTACGACCTGCAGGGCCGCCGCCTCAGCGGCATACCGCAGCGCGGCGTGTACATCGTGGACGGGCAGAAAGTGATACGCTGAGCCAATGCCCCTCGCTCCGCACATACATCATCTTTCACACACACCGCACTGCCATGACCACAGCCACACCGTTCGCACGCCCTCTGTACGTGATGCTCAAGCCCGCAGGGGCACGCTGCAACCTCGCGTGCAAGTACTGCTACTACCTGGAGAAGAAGAACCTCTACGCCGACAACACGCGCCACGTCATCGATGACGACACGCTCGAGCTCTTCACGCGGCAGTACATAGAGGCGCAGACCTCGCCCGACGTGCTCTTCACGTGGCACGGCGGCGAGCCGCTGCTGCGCCCGCTGTCGTTCTACCGCCGTGCCGTGGAGCTGCAGCACCGCTACGGACGCGGCCGCCGCATAAGCAACTGCATACAGACCAATGGCACGCTGCTCGATGACGACTGGTGCCGCTTCTTCCGAGCCAACGGGTGGCTCGTGGGCATATCCATCGACGGCGAGGAGGACTTCCACGACGAGTACCGCCGCACACGGGGCGGACAGGGGTCGTGGCACAAGGTGATGCGCGGCATAAGGCTGCTGCAGCGGCACGGCGTGGAGTGGAACGCCATGGCCGTGGTCAACGACTACAACTCGGGCTATCCGCTCGACTTCTACCACTTCTTCAAGCACAACGGCTGCCGCTACCTGCAGTTCACGCCCATAGTGGAGCGTCTCGCGCCGCATGCCGACGGCACATACCTCGCACGGACGGCCGACGGGGAGGCACCGGTCGCCTCTTTCTCCGTAGACCCGGTGATGTGGGGGCAGTTCCTGTGCGACATATTCGACGAGTGGGTGCGCCACGATGTGGGCAGCGTGTTCGTGGAACTGTTCGACTGCACGCTCGCCAACTGGGTGGGCGAGGAGCCGGGCATCTGCGTCTACGCCAAGGAGTGCGGCCACGCCGGGGTGATGGAGCACAACGGCGACGTGTACTCCTGCGACCACTTCGTATTCCCCGAGTACCGCCTCGGCAACATACGCCGCGACACCATCACGTCTATGCTCTACGGCGAGCGGCAGCAGCGGTTCTCGCTCCTCAAGCACACCTCGCTGCCGCAGGAGTGCCGCGAGTGCGGATGGGAGCGCGTGTGCCACGGCGAGTGCCCCAAAAACCGATTCGTGGCCGACCGCTACGGCAATCCTGGCATGAACTACCTGTGCCGAGGCTACCGCCAATACTTCGAGCACGTGGCACCGTACATGGAGTACATGAAGCAGTTGCTCGCCGACCACCGGCCGCCGGCCGACATCATGCGTGCCCTGGCCGACGGGTCGTTCAGGCCCTGACGGCGGCACGAAACTGGGGCGTGTGAGCCGTTGCCGCACGCCACAGCTTCGTGAAATGGCACGCACTGCGGCACGCCACAGGTTGTCATTCGTCAATAAATGGCCTTTTATTCTACCAAAACGAAACTAAAATACGCCATTTTTTTGCGCATATTAAAATAAAGCATTATCTTTGCATAGGATAAGCTGCACCTCAGCAATTAAAGCGAGCTTCATTGCATTCGGTTTGCATTATCTTTGCAAAGGCATATCAAAACATCATGCCATCACGGCAGAGCGGCACTGCCGTCTGCACAATGGGATAACGACACGCATACACACATACCACGGCACGCATCCTGCGGGCCGCATACAGACTATATCTTCAGAAAACAAAACATGAGAAAGACTCTACTTATCATCGCCGCCGTTGCCATGCAACTCGCGGCAGGAGCGCAGACCCTGCTGGAAGCCGACTTCAACAAGGAGGCCGACTTCAACAAGTGGACGGTCATCGACGCCAACAACGACGGCTCCACATGGGCCTACTACTCCGACGAGAGTGACGCCACGCGCCGCTGCCAGTACCGCTACAACAACGACAACGCCGGCGACGACTGGCTCATATCGCCAGCCATCACGCCCACTGCCGACTGCAACATCGTAGTGACCGTGACGGCCAAGGGCAGCGACTACTTCACCGAGAGCATGGACTGCTGGTACGGCGACGCTCCATACGTGGCCGGGATGACCGCCAAGGGCGCGGAGATATCGCCCGTGAAGGGCTCCGACCAGACGGCTCTCTTCGTGGTGAAGGGCAAGGCCGGGGTGCCCCTGTACCTCGGCATACACGCCACCAGCCCCGCAGGGCAGTGGAAGATATACCTGCAGTCGGCCAAGGCCGAGGCTTCCGACCACATCACTGACCTGGCCGTGGACGCCATCACGTCGCCCGTCACGGGCGAGGGCCTGGCACAGGAGAGCGTGACCATAAGCATCACCAACAACGGCACCGAGGCCATGACGGGCTTCAACGCCGCATACAGCATAGACGGCGGCGACCCTGTGGTGGAGAAAGTGTCTGCCACCATAGCGCCGGGAGCCACCACGAGCTACACCTTCGCCGCCAAGGCCGACCTCTCAAAGCCGCGCCACACCTACAACATAAAGGCATGGACTGAGGCCGACGGCGACATCAACACCGCCAACGACGCGGCCACCGCCGCCGTGAAGCACGTGGCGCCGGCCACCGTGCCCTACTCCATGGGATTCGAGCAGGACGAGGAGACAAGCGACGTGGCGTTCTACGACACCAACGCCGACGGCACCACGTGGAAGATTCTCACCAACAGCTTCATGACCTCGTTCACCGACCGCGGACAGCGCTGCCTGGGCATAGGCTACAACTCCAGCGACAAGACCATGTCCGCCAACGACTGGGCCATACTCGGCCCCATACAGGTGGAGCAGGGCTACCACGTGCTCAAGTTCTGGTACGCCGCCGACAAGACCCACCCCGAGAAGCTGGAGGCGTGCTGGGGCAACGGCGGCACACCCGCCGACATGACCAACAAGATAGTGGAGTACGCACCGTTCATATCGCCCTCGGGCTACGAGCAGAGCGTCAACATGGTGTACTTCGACAAGCCACAGCAGGTGTACATAGGATTCCACGGCTTCAGCGACCCCGATGAGAACTGGCTCACCATAGACGACGTGACCCTCGACAAGGTGGCCTCCGACGCCAAGGACGCCGCCGTGGAGGACATCACCACGCCCACGGAGTACATGCACCGCAACAGCAGCCGCAACATATCGTTCGTCATAGCCAACAAGGGCGTGTCGGCAGTGAGCGGCAACCTCACCGTGAAGCTCGACGGACAGGCCATGACCACACAAGCCTTCGACCTCGAAGCACAGGCCGACGAGACCGTCAGCTTCACCAACGTGCTCGACGGCCTCGAGGCAGGAAGCCACACCCTTGAGGTATCGATAGCCGCCGACGGCGACACCAACGCCGACAACGACAAGCTCACACGCGTGTTCAACATCATGCCCGAGCCCAAGAAGTGGTGGGACTTCGAGGACGGCCGCCTGCCCTCCGACTTCACCTTCCGCGCCGAGGACTCCGGCACCATAAACCCCTCGGCCGGCGACTTCACCGACAACATGAGCTGGGAGCTGCTCGAGACATCAGGCAACGACCAGATAGGCAGCTACATACTCTCGGGCACGTCATACATCGACGGCGTGAGCAAGGCTGACCGCTGGGTGGTGCTGCCCAAGACGCACATACCCAACGATGCGTACTTCCTCGTGTGGGACGCACGCACCTTCAACGACAAGTACGTGGAGAGCTACGAGGTGAAGGTATCTGACAGCGAGGACAACGCCTGGTACTACGACAAAGTGTACAGCGTGCCCATGGAGGACGACTCGCGCGTGCAGACCCACGGCGTGCGCCTCGACAAGTACAGCGGCAAGGACGTGTACATAGCATTCCGCCTCACGTCGCGTCCGGGCGACCGCCTGCTGCTCGACAACATCGGCCTGTACGACTGCTACGGCACCACCACCGCCGTGACGAGGCCCACGGCCACTGCCCAGGGCGCCATCAGCGTGAGCGGCGACGTGGTGAGCGCGGCTGGAGCAAGCGTCATAAGCGTGGCCGACATCAGCGGCCGCACCGTGCTCACGGCCCATGCCGGCAGCGCCGACCTGTCGTCACTGCCCAAGGGCATATACATAATAAGCGCCAAGGGCGACGGCATCAACGCCACCAAGAAGATAGCACGCAAGTGACATAAGCACACAGCGCGGCGGAGGCACACGCCAGCCGCCGCGCCACACACACCGAAGCCCTGCCGCGGACATGAGTCCGTGCGGCAGGGCTTCGGCCGTGATATGGATCGCCACGCACCGTGCAAAGTGCTGTAAAATAACGCCATATCAGAAAATCATGCCCCCACGCAGCCGTCATTAGCGGAAAAAGCGTAACTTTGCAGCCGCAAACATACCACTGCGTCGGACATGATGACGCGCACGGCAGGAGAGATTACTTTTTATTCAAACACAATTTTTATTCATATCTATTTTAATGAGACACTTCTACACACTGGCAGCCGCCATGCTCATAGCAGCCTCGTCGCTGCACGCACAGGCTCCTGCCAAGACAGACATGACAGCCCTCAGCAGACTGACATAGAACGCACAGGCCATAAAGTCGCCCAAGGCGGCCGACGACATCACCGCCGACCAGGAGCGCATCGTGTGCCTTGACGAGCACTTCGACAACTTCACCGAGGGCAGCGAGGACGCCATCAGCACCACGTCGCTACTCGACGACATGGGCAACTTCACCGACCCATCAAAGCTCAGCGCCTACGACGGCGAGTGCTACGTGGAGGTGAAGGCATGGGGCACCCCCGGCGACTGGCTCGACATACACGGAGGCAGCGAGGTGTGCAGCAACGCCATAGAGTTCCCCGAGGAGGGCTTCGTGACACGACGCGTGGCCCTGCCCATGTGCTCGTCCAAGGAGAAGTTCTACTTCTACAGCAACAACGGCTACCCGTTCCTCATAGACTACATACGCATCACACAGCCCATGAAGGCCGGCGAGACATCGTCCATCACCACGGCATCCACGCTCGTGGAGGACAGCGAGGCACGCTCCGCAGACATGGCCGACGTGGCATTCAGCGACGACAGCTCCACGGCATATACCGTGACGGCCCTGCGCTACCGCAACGGCGACTACTACGACCGCGTGGCATCGTCTCCGTCAAACCTCATCACGGTGAAGGAGGCCGCCACTGGCGTTGACGGCATAGTGAAGGATGCCGACAGCATAAGCGCGGTGAGCGGCGGCATCAGCGTGAGCGTGGCCGAGGGCAACGCCATGGTCAACGTATTCAACGCCGCAGGACAGATAGCTGCGGCACGCGAGTGCGCCGCCGGCACCACAGTGATAGCCCTCGCCAAGGGCATATACGTGGTGAAGGCCGGCAACGTGACCAAGAAGGTGGTGGTGGAGTAACGTCCGCACACCGCGTCTGACGGCCCGCCACGACAGCATGGCGGACTGACACACAGGGGCAACAGAGGCAGCAGCGAGTGTACGCTTCCTCTGTTGCCCCTGTCCGCGTTCAGCCGCCACCGGCACGGCCAGCATAACGACCTGGCACACGACACGCTGTGAGACGGCCCATTTCAGGCCGCAAAACGGCCCGTCTCATACTGCGGAACGAGCCGTTTCGGACAGCAGTACGGCCCGAAACACAAACCGTTGAGATACAGGTATAATACGGAGAGAGGAACGAGATTTTTTTTGAGAGAAAAGAAATGATGGGGGAGTGGCTTATGTTTTATAATTTTATTGAGTTCGGGTTGCACGTTTTTGCATAAAATAAATTATTTTTGCAAAATCTTGGACTATAACACTCGGTGCAGCAATCCTACGCACACCGCAACTAACTAAAATGAATTCGGACGAGCAATTTTTGATTCAACAACTCAAGGACGGCAACGAGGAGGCTTATCGCTGGCTCTTCAGGCACCATTATCCGGCTCTGTGCCAATATGTGGGCATGCTGTTGCACGACTATGCGCTGGCGGAGAACATTGTCGACGACGTGATATTCCACGTGTGGGAAATACGTGACAGGATAGAGATAACCACGTCGTTGCGGTCATATCTCATGCGCAGCGTGCGCAACCGCTGCTACGACCACGTGCAGAGCCTGCGTGTCCGTACTGAGCATAACGTGTCGGCGCTGGCAGCAGCCGACTCTTCGCGCATAGACAACTACACCGACGCCACACAGCCACAGGGAATACTGATAGAGAAAGAGCTCGAAGAAGCCGTGGCACGCGCCGTGGAAGCCCTGCCCGAACAGTGCCGCCGCGTGTTCGTGGCGAGCCGGATGGAGGGCAAGCGCTATGAGGAAATAGCGCGCTTAACTGGCCTTAGTGTCAACACCGTGAAATACCATGTGAAGAATGCCCTGCGCCTTTTGCGCCGCGATCTCGCCCAATACATCACCGCAATTCTTTTCATCATGCACGTGCAGTGAGCGCCCCCGCGCCAAGGGGCTTTCGCGGCAGTTTGCAAGCAAGGCTTCTTTTGCTTGCAGACAATCATTCTTTTATGTACAAGCAAGGCTTCTTCGCAGCACAAGCAAGCCGTGTTTTTTCTTATCCGTTGTGCTTTGCAGCAGAACCTTCCTAAGAAAAAGCAAAAAAAAACGGCGCATGACACTACCCACACCAATAATATTTTCGTCATTAACAACAGAACACCTTTATGGAAAACAAAGACCAGAACATAGAGAGCACCATCGACAAGCTCAACGAGGGCTTGCTGCTCACATGCGAAGAACGTGCCGAACTCGACCGCTGGGCGGCTCTGTCGCCCGACAATGCGGCACGCCTACACGATGAGGCCGAGATAACCTCGGCAGCCCACGCCGCCACGGCACGCCGACGCTTTGACGCAGATGCCGCCTTCAGCCGATTTCTTGCCCGCACCCGCGAGAACCGCTCTCTGCAAGAAGTTACGCTACGGCCACGCCGCCTGTTGCGCCGTTGGGCCGCCGCTGCAGCCATTGTAGCAGCCGTCGCACTTACAGGTGCAGTAGCCTATGAGGCAGGCGCAGGCCGCAGGCCGGCTTACGGCATGCTCACGGCAGCGGCGCCCAGCGGCTCCACAGCCATCGTCACACTGCCCGACGGCACCACGGTTGACCTCAACTCAGGTTCCAGCATAGCCTATTCGCAAGGCTTCGGCATCACCGACCGCGACATACGGCTCAACGGACAGGGCCACTTCACCGTGCGCCACGACGCTGCCCTGCCTCTGAGGGTGACCACAGCCCACGCCACGGTGAGCGACATAGGCACGGCCTTCGACTTACGCGACTATGCCGACGACAGCGAAGCCGTGGTGACCGTGACCGAGGGAGCGGTGAACATGGCTCCGGCTGGCGTCAAGGGAAACAGATGCGACGTGAGGGCGGGGCAGACGGCGAGGCTCGATGTGGCGAGCGGCACGATAAGCGTGGGCAAATCGGCGGCAGACAGTCCTTACCAATGGCGGCGTGCCGTGGTGAAGCTCTCGGGCCAGTCGATGACAGAAATAGCCGACATATTGAGCCGTGCCTACGGCGTGACGGTGGCAGTGAAGAGCAGGCGTGCCGAAGCGCTGCATTTCAACGGCGAATTCAACTTGCGCGTGTGCTCGCTCACCGACGTACTCGAAGCCCTCGCCGCCACCAACAATATAAGCTACAGCGTGAAAGGCTCACTGGTGGAGATACGCTGAACGCGCTCCGTATGCAAGCACCAGAGCCGCCGCGGCAGAGGAGTATGATGAAATTGAGATCTATTATAACTTAACCAAAACAATCCAGTATGAACAAGAAGAAAACATTGACTGTGGCTCTTGCGCTGATGCTTAGCAATGCGGCAGTATTCGCAGGCAACCTGAGCATAAGGCTCGGACGCACCACCGTGAAAAAGGCCATGACCGAAATCAGGCAGCAGGTAGGCTACTCTTTCGTGTATGAATCAGCTGACGTGGATGTCAACCGCAGTGTGAGCGTGAACGCATCCGACCTTGACGGCGCCATAGAACAGGTGCTGTCGGGGCAGAA
Organism: Prevotella sp.; assembly: GCA_022775985.1. GTDB lineage: Bacteria > Bacteroidota > Bacteroidia > Bacteroidales > Bacteroidaceae > Prevotella. The sequence continues at coordinate 5,308 of JALFIM010000097.1, read as the reverse complement.
CCTCGACTACACGATAAAGGGAAAGAATATCATCGTCTACAAGACTTCCGCACGGCATAGCCGCGGCACGGCACAGCAGAAGGACAACAGGCGCGTGAAGGGTCATGTGCGCGATGCCAACGGCGAGCCTATCATCGGCGCCACGGTACGCGTGGAAGGCACTGACCGCGCGGCAGTGACCGATATCGACGGCAACTTCTCAATAGACGCAGCAAGCGGCGAACGCCTCAGCGTGTCTTACGTGGGCTTTGCCAAGTCTGTAGTCAACGTGGGCAACAAGAGCGACATCTCAGTGGTGCTCAACGAACAGGGGCGCAGCATCGACGAAGTGGTGGTGGTGGGCTACGGCTCTCAGATAAAGAAAACCCTCACGGGAGCCATCTCCTCAGTGAAGGCCAAAGACATTGAGGCTCCCAACGCGGTGAGCGCCGACAATCTGCTGCAAGGCAAGGTGGCCGGCCTGAACATCTCGCAGAACTCCGCACAGCCTGGCACGGGCATGTCGGTGAACATCCGTGGCAAGCTCTCGCCCAATGGCTCCAACTCACCTCTATACGTTATCGATGGCGTAGTGGTAAGCAGCGACATGAACAAGGCGGGCAAGCCAGGTCCGAGCGACCTCGTGGGATATTCGCTCCGCGACGGTTCCGACCGCAGCCCCTTGGCCACGCTCAACCCTAACGACATCGCTTCCATCGACGTGCTGAAGGATGCTTCAGCCACTGCCATCTACGGTTCGTCGGCCGCCAACGGCGTGATTATCATCACCACGAAGCAGGGACTGTCGGGCAAGCCGCGCGTCACTTACAGCGGCTCGTTCTCGGTGCAGGGCGTGAACAAGTATTTCGACATGCTCAACGCGCAGCAGTTCATGACCCTCTCCAACTTGGGCAAGAAGGAAGAGTGGCTCTTCAACAACCGCTACGCGCCTTACGGCGACACTCCGGCACCTGCCACGGGATGGTCGGAGAACTACACTCAGGAAGACATCGCAAACGCCAAGAGCTACAACCACTTCAACGAGATAAAGCGCACTGGCCTCATCCACAACCACAACGTGTCGATGACGGCAGGAAGCGAGAACTTCAAATTTTACTCTTCGTTCAACTATTTCGACCAGAAGTCAATCCTCAAAACCACCGACTTGCGCCGTTTCAGCGGCCGCTTCAACATGGAGGCGCGCTTCAATCGGAGGCTGAAGCTCAACCTTAACTCCATGTACACGGTGATGAATGCCGACAACCCGTCGTCGGGCATGTGGCGCGCCAATGCCAACGAGGCCAACCAGACGAATGCCGCGCTCTACTTCTCACCGCGCCTGCCGCTCACCGATGAGGACGGCAACCTCACCTTGCCCGAGAACGCCCTCTCGCCCAATCCGCTGAAGTTCTCGCTCATCAAGGACAAGACCACCACAAAGCGATTGATGTTCGCCCCGAATCTGGAGTTCCAGATAATGCCTTTCCTCAAGGCCAACGTGCAGCTCTCCGTAGACAAGACCGACGAAATGCGCGATGTGTTCTCGCCTGAAAAGGCACGCATGGCAAAGCAGATTCAGAAAAACTTCGGTGGCTTCAGCTCAAGCTACAACAACAACTACGGAGTGGAGGAGTATCTCACCCTCGACAACGTGTTCGGCGGCAAGCACCGCGTGAACGCCGTGCTCGGAACGGGTTACTACACCACGTCGGGCAACAGCTACGGCGTGACGGCATTCAACTTCCCGACTGACGCCCTGGAGAATAATTACCTTGAAATCACATCCGATGTGAAGCAGACTCTCTACAACTCTTACCGTTGGGAGCGCAACAAGCTCTCGCTCTTCGGACGCGTGAACTATTCTTACAAAGACCGCTACACCATCGGAGTCACGTTCCGCAACGACGGCAGTTCGGTGTTCGCCGACAACCACAAGTGGGGCTGGTTCCCGGGAGTGTCGGCGGCATGGACTATATCGGAAGAGAGCTTCATGAAAAAAGCCGACTGGATAAACTTCCTCAAACTGCGCGCCGGTGTGGGTACTTCGGGCAACGAGAGCATACTCACGAGCGGCAACTACAGCCTCACCACCTACGGCATGGTGAAAGGTGCGCTGTATTATTACGGTGGTGCGCTGAACAAAGGTATCGTGCAGCTGCAGAAAGGCAACAAGAACCTGAAGTGGGAAACAGATGTGACGGTGAACATGGGACTCGACTTCTCGCTGCTCAACGACCGCCTGTCGGGTAGCTTCGACTACTACATCCGCACCGCCAAGGACTTGCTCGACTTCGCGTCGCTGCCCACTGCCGACGTGGTGGCACGCTACGCCAAAAACATAGGTTCCACACGAAGCACCGGATGGGAGCTTGCACTGAAGGGCACCATCATCCAGAAGAAAGACTTCAGCTGGACGGCATACACCAACCTCAGCCACAACCGCTCTTACTGGGTGGAGCGCAACCCGGAGGTCTCGCTCGCCTCATGGATTGACCCGAACGGTGTCATGTCGCCGCTTTACGGATGGAAAACCAACGGAATATTCCACTCTCTCGACGAAGTGAAAGCCTACAAGTCCAACGGCAATGTGCTTCAGCCCAACGCTCTCCCCGGCAACAAGAAATACGTGGATATCAACGGCGACGGTGTGCTCGACGACAAGGACATCGTGTATCTTGGCAACTCCGACCCGATGCTTAACTTCGGGCTTGGCATGAGCTTACGCTACAAGGCGTTCACCATCGACATCGACACTTACGGACGCATCAACCAGAAGCGTTACGACAACTGGATTTTCCGCAGTCTGGCAGCCGACCGCAACAACACGAGTGTCAAGGCGTATGAGGTGTGGACTTCGTTCAACCCCAACGGCAACTGGCCCGGCATAGCCACCGACATCACTGGCAACAACAACAAGTCGGGGTCTGACGACTTCGGGCTCAAGAGCGTGAGCTTCTGGCGCTTCAAGAACATCAAACTCAGCTACGACCTGCCGCGCAACTGGCTGCAACACAACAAGCTCGGACAGGGCGCACAGGTGTACGTGGACTTGCAGAACACGCTCCTGCTGAGCAACTACGAAGGTCTTGACCCTGAAATGGAGCAGAATGCGGCTCCTTTCCCAATACCGTTCACAATGGTTGTGGGAGTAAACATCACATTCTAATCTCTAAAAAAAAAAAAGAAAAGTATGGAAAAGTTCATTTCAAGATATGTTTGCGTTGCTGTCATGGCGGTGTCTGCCCTTACGGCCTGTGACCTTGACTCAAAGGTATATTCAAACCTTTCGGAAACCAACTTCCCGCAAACAGAAGAAGACGCGCGCTCGATGATAACGGGCATTTACGGCAACTTCAAGTGCAACTCCGGCGGTGTAGACGACAGCAGCATCAACGGCAGCTGGGCATGGCCTATCTTCGCCACCGGCGACGGATGGTGGGGACTGAGCACACAAACCACTGACGAGTGCTACAACATAGAGAAGCGCTGGGAGGACTTCGCATGGGGAAGTGCCCTCGACACTTACTCGACCTACACAATAAGCCGCAACATCACGCGCTGCACTAAGATTCTGGATGTGATAGACCACATGAGCGGCATGACGGAGAACACGCGCAAGCAGCTTACCGCAGAGACAAAATGCCTGCGCGGATGGCTCATGTTTCACTTCTACGACCTCTACGGCCCGGTGCCTTTCACTGCCGATCCGAGCAAGATAGACAACGTGAAGTATGAGCCGCGTCCAACCAAAGAGGTGTATTTCGCGCAGATGACGAAAGACATAGAGGAGGCCATTCCTTATCTTTGCGACAAGACCAACGGCACTGAGAACTGGGGCCGCGTGAACAAAGGCTTGGCAACCATGCTGCTCATGAAGCTGTACATGAACGACCACCAGTGGGCAAAGGCCCTGCCCTACGCACAGAAGCTCATGAACATGGGCTACTCTTTGGCCGCTGACTACTTCGACGTGTTCAATCAGGAGGAAAACGACGAGAACATCTGGAGCGTGCCGAGCGGCGCACAGATGGGCAACGAATGGTTCTTCTATACCATTCCGCCAGACTGTGCCAATGTGTGCGGACAGATGGTGAACCCGTGCTGGGGAGTGCTGCAGATGCCTTGGGAATTCTACGACAAGTTCACCGACGGCGACAAGCGCAAGAAAGGCATCTCCGACCATTACGAAGGCACCGACGGCAAGTTGCATACACGCTACGGCGACACAGGCTCTCGCCTTATGTATGGCGCAATTGTGGTGAAATACTTCTACGACAAAGACCGCATGATGGCAGGCGACCTGCCGCTCGTGGCATTCCGCTACGCCGACGTGATTCTGAGCATGGCAGAGATTCTCAACAACCTCAACGGCCCGTCGCAGGAAGCTCTGAACTACGTGAAGCAGATAACCGACCGCGCAGGCACCACAGCCACCATTCCTGCCGACATATTGTCGAGCAAGGAGAAGTTCAATGAGTTCCTGCTCGCAGAGCGCGGACGCGAACTCTACTGGGAAGGCTGGCGCCGCGAAGACCTCATACGCTTCGGAAAATACATCGAGACGGGTATCAAGCGCGGATTCCCTGCAAAGGAACACATGACACTGTTCCCTATACCGCCAAAGGTAATCATTGAATCAGGCGGAGTCGTGAAGAATAACCCTGGATATGAATAATGATTGGTAAAAGCAGGCCATAGATGCCTACACTATAAAGAAATACAGCAACTCACTAACGTGGACTCCCCGTCATGTGCCGGCAAACGGCGCGGACGGGGAGTATCTTTTTTATCAGTGCATGTCTTTCACGGCATGCCGTGCGTGCGGTGCATACCTTAGGAATGAAATAAAAGAGCCAAAAAGATGGGTTACAATAAAAGAAAAACAATACATTGCACATCACTCATATTGTACCAAGTTACTTTTTGAGCGTCACTTAATCATATTATGTTATTTTTTCTTCCGCTCAATCATTTCTTGTACAAACACTCGGCATCTCACAAAGAAAATGTAACTTTGCAAAAAGAACCAAACAAAGGCCAATTTATGACAGTGACGAGAAAATATCCTGTAGGAATACAGACATTCGAGAAGATAAGAGAAGGCAACTATCTGTATATCGACAAGACGCAGTATCTTGCCGACTTCATAGATAAGGGTTATCAGTATGTGTTTCTGAGCCGTCCGAGGCGGTTCGGCAAGTCGCTGTTCGCCTCGATGATTCATGCCTACTACGAGGGACACAAGGACCTCTTTGAGGGTCTCGCCATAAGCCAGAAGGAGCGCGACTGGACGTGCCATCCAGTGCTGCACTTCGACATGAGCGGTGCC
>JALFIM010000072.1 GCA_022775985.1 Prevotella sp. | reverse complement strand
AGAGGCCGTCCTCATCATCTTCGAAGCCTGTGGTGTAAGGTATGGTGTAGACTTCTGCCACCGTTACATCAGACGACTGCGCGGCAAGTCCTACCACGCCACCGCACACAGGCTCTATAACGTAGCAGAACACGCCAGACTCCAGAATGTCCTCCGTGTACTTCGTCTCTGCCTGATTCTCCGATACGCGCACGTATTTGCCCGACATCAGGTCTACGCGGTACACATTGTAGGTGATGTTATCATAGTCTGCCCACTCACCATTGACTGTAGCCGTAGGACGAGTCCATGTCAGTGTCACGGTTTTTCCGTCAAAATCGGTCATCACATCATTCACCGGCTTCAGTTGATCGTAGCCAGCAAACACGGTGACAGTGGCTGGTACACCGGGTGCCTCGTCACCGACAGCCACCACCTCGTAGCTGTTGTCGCCATTGCCTGAGTGCTCGTCAAGGAACGTCGTGGCATCGGCAGACAGCTTGGCGATGGGTTCCGCAGTGCCCAGACGGTACACGTAGATGGCCTTGATGGCGGCATCGGTGCCATCGTAGTTCTTAGTAGGATTCGTCCAGTTGAGCCTTACAGTGTTGAAGCCTTCCTTATTGCCCTCGGCCGTCAAGCCAGTAACGGCGAGCGGGAAGTGCGTCTTGTCATCATGTATCTGGAACAATCCCACGATATGAGCATTGCGTCCGAGCGTTCCTACCTTAGTAGGCACGCCGGTAACGGGGTCGATGGTGGTGAGCCAACCGTAAGGATGGGGCGTGGACTGTGTCCAGTACAGCACGCCGTCCTGACCGAATGTCATGGACTGATACGTGGGCTGCACGGCCAGTTTGTGCTCCTTGCCTATCTCGGTGGCCTTGCCAGTGAACTTGTTTACGCTGTAGAAATGGCGGTACTCGGTCATGGCGTAGAGGTTGCCGTCCTTGTCTGCTGCTATATTCACGAGGTTGTCGGACACGCGTTTGCCGTATCCGTTGATGCCTACGAGGTTGCCTGCGCTGCCCACACGGGTCAAGTTGCCGTTGCTCATGTCCACGATGTAGAGGCTGGTGGCGCCTGTCTCCGTGTTGGTGCGGCCGTCCTCGTCCTCCGCGATGGCATACATCGTGTTGGTGGTGTGGTCGTAGGTCATGTCGAGAACCCTGCGTCCATAGGACTTGCTCACACGGCTCAGACGCTCAAATGTCTTTGCGTCGTACACATCATAGGAGTAGGCGTACTGCTCCTCGAAGAACTCGTCCCACTTGAACATGTAGCAATATATCTTGCCATCGAAGTACTCGCCGGCCGACATAAGCGGACTGTACACGTCGCCGGCATCCTTCACGATCTCCACATTGGTGGTATCGCTGGTGTTGAACTTTACGAACCCGAACTTGTAGGAGTGGTCGTCACTCTTCAGAAGCTCGTCAATCTGAAACCCAAAGAACGTCTGCCCGTCATCGGCACAGGCCGGCAACGCCGCTACGACGGCTACAATGAGCACGAGAAGTTTTCTGTAAATATTTCTCATATAGTATAGAATTGCCAGGGCTCCGTGTTTATCCATAACATGTCACCATCCGTGCTGAGCCCTATATGGCACGGTACGTGACAGCATTTATCCCTAAATATCTTTTCAATATGTTTTGAATATCCTCTCTATATAATTGTCCCTAAATTATTATATAAGCAGACATGCCGCGTTAATTTTCCAGACATCCTGCATTATACAAGCATATATGCCGCATTATATAAGTTGGCATACCGTGCTATACGCGCAGATACGCGCCACCCAGCAGCACTGACACGCAGACATCAAAGCCTCGTCTTTATAATATTTTGGTTTAGAAACACCGCAAAATTATGAAAAAAAACGTAAACGAACAAGCCATACTGACTTTTTGTTTGTTTTATACGACATTTTCAAACATATTCTTATATTTTTGAGAATCATCCCCGACATAATAACAACAATAAGGCCAAGCCGGCAGACATTTGTCTACTGGCTTGGCCTTACGCCTTATTATCCGTCATGGTTTGCGGTCATCCGCTGCCGTCAGTCAATGAAGTGGCTTACGCTAACCGATAATATGATTGCCGCTAACCGATGATATGATTGTCGATAACTGATGATATGGACGCAGCTAACCGATGACTCCGCTGCCGTCAATCAATGAAACGGCGGGTGATGCCGACATATTCCTCTATGCGGCGGTCGCGCAAGAACGGCCACCAACGGCGCACATTCTCGCTGTGGTCGAGGTCTACCGTCACCACGGTGCGCTCCTCCTCATCAGCGCTCGCGCGGTACAGGAACTCACCTTGCGGCCCTACCACCATCGAACTGCCCCAGAACTGTATGCCGTTTGTTGCTCCCGAAGGGTCTTTCTCATGCCCCACACGGTTAACACTGACCACGGGAAGGCCGTTGGCCACGGCATGTCCACGCTGCACCGTAGTCCATGCCTCACGCTGACGCTGCTGCTCCTCCGCCGTATCACTGCTCTCATAGCCTATCGCCGTGGGATAGATGAGCAGGTCGGCACCCTGCAACGCCATCATGCGGGCGGCCTCAGGGTACCACTGATCCCAGCATACGAGCACGCCAAGCCGCCCAAGACTCGTGTCTATGGGCTTGAAGCCGAGGTCGCCGGGGGTGAAATAGAACTTCTCATAATACGCCGGATCATCGGGGATGTGCATCTTACGGTACTTGCCGGCTATTGTTCCATCGCGCTCTATCACCACTGCCGTGTTGTGATAGAGCCCTGGCGCACGCTTCTCGAAGAGCGATGTCACGATGACAACGCCATGCTTGCGTGCCAACTCGCCGTAGAACTCGGTGGAAGGGCCTGGTATCGGCTCTGCCAAATCGAAATTGTTGACATCCTCTACTTGGCAGAAATACAGTCCGTTGTGCAACTCCTGCAACACGATGAGCTGTGCTCCACGTGCCGACAGCTCCGCTATGCCATCGGCAAGCCGCCTCATATTGTCGGTCATGGAGCCTGTGTTGTGCTGCTGTATCAATCCTATCTTCAACTCTCTCATGTCGTTTTGCTATATGTTTTATGCTGTGTATTCATGTGTCACGGGCTCTGCTGTATGTGTCACGGGCTCTGCCGTCATACCAAACGTATGCACTGGCCCTGAAAACTGGCCACTCCCTCTGGGTACTGCATGGTGAGACAGTGTATGGAACCATGCTGACGGATTATCGTACGCGAGTCTACTCCCACCACATCGTAGCCATTGAAGGCGGCAGACACCACCTCCATGGCCTTTCGGTCATTGGCTTCCTGCGCATAAGTAGGCACTATCACCGCGCCGTTGACCACGAGGAAGTTGGCGTATGTGGCCGGGAGCCTTTCGCCATCGGCGTATATCGCATCGGGCATTGGCAATCGGAGCAGTCTGTAAGGCTTGCCTTCGGCAGTGCGCAAGTCCTGCAACTGCTGCTCAAGCAACGCGAAGTCGGCGTAATGGCTGTCCGTCTCATCGTCACAACCTACGTACAGCAGGGTGTCATCGGGTGCCATCCGCACGATGGTATCTACATGTCCGTCGGTATCATCGCCCTCAAGAGTGCCATGGTCGAGCCACAACACGCGGTCGGCACCAAGCCTTTCTTTAAGTTGCCGCTCTATGTCGTGGCGCGTAAGCGGCTGATTGCGGTGCGGTGCGAGGAGACACTGACTCGTGGTAAGTATCGTGCCCTTGCCGTCACTCTCTATGGATCCGCCCTCAAGCACGAAGTCGTCGGCATCGCACCGCTCCCCATTGAACGCCCCGAGGGCATGGAGTGTGGTGTTGATACGGTTGTCCTTGTCGGCAGGGAACTTCTCTCCCCAGCCGTTGAACCTGAAGTCCATGAGACGGGCCTTGCCCGTATCGCCTGTGCTGTCGAGCAACGTGACGAAGCCATGGTCGCGTGCCCACGTGTCGTCATTGTCGCACTTGTACACCACTACACGTGCCGCCAACGTGCCATCGAGCTCCGATGACAGCAGCCGACAGACCGACTCCGCGTCACGCGCAGCTATGATGACAGGCTCGTAAGCCGCTATTGCCCTCACAAGGCACAAGTACGTGGCCGTGATGTCGGCCAGATACGGCCGCCAGTCGGTGTCCTCATGCGGCCATGTGAGCTGCACCGCACTCTGAGTATGCCACTCCGAAGGCATGAAATATCTCTGTTTTACCATATTTTAATATTATCCCATGAAGTCAGTTGGACTTATCTATACAGGCAGTTGGACTTATTTATAAAATCATTTGGCCTTGTCAATGTAGTCATTTGGCCTTGCCCGACTCCATGTCACGACGCGACTTCGACCTTATCACGAGCCATACGCCAACGAATACGAGTGCCGCTGCCAACGCCTGTACGCCCTTGAACACGGCAAGGCCAAGCATAAGGCTCACCGACACGGCCACCACTGGCTGCACGTAATTGTAGACCGACACCACCGTAGGGCGCAGAATCTTCTGGCCAACGGTCATACATATATAACCGAGGTATGTGCCGAACACCACCACATAGGCCGTCTCCCACCATGCCGAGGCCGGCACTGACGCGAAGTCGATATCCATGACATGCCCGACCGAGAACGGCCATATCAGCACCGTGCCCCATGTGAACATCCACTTGTTGACGGTGATGAGCGAGTACTTGCTTATGAGCGGCTTGAACAGCGACAGATAGAGCGCGAACGAGAGCTGTGCCGACACGCAAAGCAGGTCGCCCCAGATATTGCCCACCCTTGAATCGCCCGATGATGCGCTCGTCAAGATGATGATGCACGCGCCAATGCAGCCGAGAGCCACGCCGCCTGCTTTCCTCACAGTGATGGGCTCATGCAGTATAAGGAACGACAGTATCATGGCGAAGATAGGCGTAGACGTGGCCATGATGCTCGCGTTGGACGGCGAAGTGATGCTCAGTCCTATGGTGAACGAGCACTGATTGAACACGAGAGCAAGGAGTCCGGCCCCTGCGAGCCGCACTATGTCGCGCACGGGGATATGCTCACGCTCCACGAAAAAGGATGTAATCCAGAACAACACTGCTCCTCCGAGCACGCGAAAAGACACAAGGTCGATGCCATCAATGCCATGCAGCATGGCTTCCTTGCCTAAAGGCGACATCAGTCCCCAGAACATGCCAGAGCACAAGAGGCACAGATGCGCGATAAGTGGTTTATTAACGTTCATTGCTTATATAATTATTATCCTATGACTGGCGCTCACACGCCCTGCCGTCCACCGCTGCGGCCCACCTTGATGAGCATCAGCCCGAGTCCCGTCCACACCAGCTCACGCAGCCTGACTATAAGTGCCACGAATATGCCCTGGCCCGCTGTGAGCCCCAGCCCCACCGCCGACATGACGAATCCGCCCTCCCTTCCGCCGAGCTGCAAGGGCATGAAGAACAGCATGTTGGCAAAGAGCGACGTGAACGCGAGCATGAGCACGCACGTGGCATAGCTGACATGCGGCATGGCCACGAGCAACACGAAGTATATCTCGGCCGCCGACAGCACACGGCACAGCACCTCCAGGCATACGGCGAGCACCAGCGTGCGCCTGTTCTGCCCATGAAGGGCCGCCACCTGCGAGTCGATGGTGTGCAGCTGTGAGCGATGCCGCCACACAAAGCGCACCACCCTGCCCCTCACCAACGGCAGCCTGGCCGCCAGACGCAACGCCCTCATGGCCACGCCGCGCCTATACCCCACGATGAAGAACCACAAGCCGGCCAGACAGAACGCGCCACTCGCCGCCAGCACTGCCGCCGCCAAGGCGTTGACAGGGCGTGTCAGCAGGAACAGCACTACCGAGAGGAGCCAGAACCAGAAGTGACTGAAGATGTGAGTCATAACATACAGTATGACAGACGAGGAAGCACGGGCCGTGCCTATGACAGGTGCGAGCGACATTATACGGTAAGGCTCACCGCCCATGAGACCACCCGGCGTGGCATAGTTGAGTGCGAAGCCCGACACCGATACCCTATACAGCCACCCAAAACCCACGCCCACGCGGCCCGATGAGCGTATGATGACGTACCAAGCGGCCGTGTTGAGCACATACAGCAGTCCCCACAGTGCCACCACGGCCAAGAACCAGTAGCCTGTGCGTGCCAACCCGTCGTGTACCTGCACGAAGTCGAGCTGACTGACCATCAACGCCAGCACCACGATGCCGAACGCAAGAAAAGCGTTCTGATATTTCTTCTTCATCAGTATGTTGTAAGATGACGAGCGGTGATGCCCTCACGCATCACCACCCATGGCACCAATGCATCACTCCTGCGGTGCCGAAGCCGCCGTCTCCTGTGCCGCAGCAGCAGGTGCCGCAGACTGCGGAGCCGTCTGGGCATGGTCGGGCGCGGCGACAGCCGCAGCCTTATCGTCATGCGTGGCGGCACCCTTGCCACCGGCGGCGGCACGACTGTCGCGCTGACGGTCGTCACGCTGTCCGCCCTGACGTGCCGGGCGACCGTCCTGACGGCCGTCAGACTCACGCTTCTTGGGTATGGCGAAACGCACCTTGTCGCTCTCGTCACGCTTCTCATGATAGAGTTTCTGCAACGGATGTGCATACGGCTCATCGAAAGACTGACGGTTGCGGTACACGTCGATGACCGTGAACACGGCATGACGGAACGCCATCTCATCGGCGATGCCGCGTCCTGCTATCTCATACTGCGGCGTAGACATAGGCTCGGCGCACACTATCGGCAGGTTGGCTATGAACCTCACGCCCTCCTCAGGGGCAAGAGTGAGGAACGGCACGAGCCCCTGGCCGTCGTACATGGCGAGTATCATGTCAAACGCCTCGTACTTGCGCGTGCCGAACAAGTCGTCGGCTGAGTACGGGCCGAAAGCCACCACGCCCTCACCTGCGAGCTTCTCCACGGCAGGAGCTATGATGTCATGCTCCTCAGAACCGTCGGCACCGGCATTGAGTGCGAGCACCGCCACGCGCGGATTGGAGCAGCGGAAGTCGCGGCGGGCACTCTCAGCGAGCTGGCGCACGGTGGCCTCTATGCCCTCCTGCGATATGGAGCACGCCACATCGCGGATGTCGCGGCCCTCCGTCTCCACGGCCACGCACATGCTGTCGTTAACCATTATGGGCAGGGCCTTGCGTCCGTCGCCGACACTTGTCTCCACATATTTGGCAAGACTCGGGAAGCGGAACATCTCGTCATGTATGCTTGCGGCATCAAACGGTGCCGACACGAGCACGTCGAAGGCCCCGTTGCGGAAGTCGGTCATGGCGCGGTCGAGAGCCTTCAGGGCAGCAGTGCCCGACTCAGGCGTAGGCATTCCGAGGTCTACCTTCACGTCCTCATCGAAGCACGTCAGCAGGTTTATCTTGCCCTCATGCGCCTCCGAGGCATCGCTTATTATCGTGAAGTTGGCCTGTATGTCAAGGGCCTTGCGGTGATATGCCGCCACCTTGGGCGAGCCATATACTATGGGAGTACACAGCTCGAGCATCTCAGGCTCGGCAAAGGTTTTAAAGATGAGCTCATATCCGACACCGTTGGTGTCGCCTTGCGTGATGGCCACGCGTATTTTTCTATCGTCCATTGTTGTGAAGTGAGTTATGTTATATGGCGCAGCAAGCTGTATGTGCGCCACTCTGAGTTTTCATTTCCTTATGTCTGCGGCAGAGTCTGTCCGCAGAGTCATCAGCACGGCCTCAAGCCGCCGCATGACATCGCGTTTGTCGCGCCCGGGCGCGAACACGAAAGCCTCGGCCACTATGTGCCTTCCGCCCACGCTCATGGAGCGCGATACGTAAGGGCCGCCCATGGCATCGCCCGTCATCTGCCACAGTCCGCGCCTCACGGTCACATGTCTGTGGCGCGAGTCGGTGACGGTGATTGCGGTCGTAGACGACGGCACGGTAGACATGTGCATGTCATCGGTCTCGCCCTTGATGTTGACAGCCATCACACTGTCGCGGTTGTCAGACACATACAGGCAGAGGTTGGCCATAACAGGCGTACCGTTGTCAGACAGCCACACGAAACCATGGCCGCGCTTGCGCAGCGTCATGCCCTCGGGCACGTCTATGCCGAAGCCCATCATCCGTGCCACGTCGGCCGTGAGGGCCTTGTCGGCATGCCTTTTCAGGTAGTGCGTGTGGCGCAGCAGCTCGTTGCCGAGGAGCAACCTGTGGAGCGGACAACGCCCTATGTCGCGGCGGAGCGACTCCACCGACGGTGCCGACACGCTCACCACTATCTGCCTACGGGCGTACACGTCGCGCTCATAGGTCACGGTGGTGCGTGGGCAGCGCGTGCTGTCTATCGTCACCACCACTATATTGTGGTGCAGCCTGTCCTGCGCCGTGAGCCCATCGCGGCCGTGGCACGGCTCCACCACATCGAACATCGGCTCCTGCTGCGGCAGTCCTGCCACACAGCGCCGCAACTCGTTGCCCACGACAGAGCATGTGTCGCCCACCACGAGCACCTCCGACGGCCGTCCGCCGGCCTCGGGCAGCATGCCATCTGAGTCGCAAGCATGCAACAAGAGCGACATCACGGCGGCCACGATGAGCCATGCGGCCCTACTGGCGACGCGCATCCTCTATCTTCTTGGCCGTGGAGAGCAGTCCACAGGCGGCGTATATGTCCTGTCCGCGGCTTGCCCTTATGGTGGTGAATATGCCGTGGGCTGTGAGATAGTCGCGCAGACTCTCCATACGTTTCTCGTCAGCGCCGTGCAGGTCTACGCCGGGTATCTGGTGGAAACGTATGAGATTGATGCGGCAGTCGAGCCCACGGAGCAGCCGCACTATCTCCTTGGCGTGCGCCGTGGAGTCGTTGACGCCGCCGAACACTATATACTCAAACGACAGGCGGCGCTGATGACTGAAGTCGTAGTTGCGCAGCAGCTCCACTATCTCGGTTATCGACATGCCGCGCTCAGCCGGCATGAGCTGCGCACGCTGCTCTGGTATGGCGGAGTGCAGGCTTATGGCCACGTGGCACTCGCTCTCGTCGAGAAACCGCTGCAGCTTGCGGCGAAGGCCCACGCTGCTCACCGTTATGCGCTTGGGGCTCCAGGCATATCCGTAGTCGGCCGTGAGCACCTCTGTGGCCCGCAGCACATTGTCGAGATTGTCCATAGGTTCGCCCTGCCCCATGAACACTATGTTGGTGAGGCGGTCGCGCTCAGGCAGCGCGTATATCTGATTGAGGATGTCCGCAGCGGTGAGGCTTCCCTCGTAGCCCTGCTTGCCTGTCTGGCAGAAGAGGCAGTTCATCTTGCACCCTACTTCCGATGACACGCAGAGCGTAGCCCTGTCATTGTCGGGGATGAACACCGTCTCTACGCGCTTGCCAGTAGAGGTGGGGAACAGATACTTTATCGTTCCGTCTACCGACTTCTGACAGTCTACGGGCGGCATGCACCCCACCGTGTACTGCTCCGCGAGCTTCTCGCGGTTGGCCTTGGAGATATTGGTCATCTCATCGATGGTGCGTACATGCTGTGAGTACAGCCATTTGGCCATCTGTCCGCCCGTGAAGGCCGGCATGCCGAGCGACCGTGCCACCTCCTTCAGCTCATAGAGCGACATTCCCAAGAGTGGTTTCCTTGTTTCTGACATTTGCTTGACATTATAATATGCTTATGCAAATTTAGGCAAAATTATTGAATAACGCATTATCATGTGCTCAAAAATCACCGTTTTAACTCCTACGCGAGGCCATACTGTCGGCATTTGCCGTAGTCGAAAGGCATGCATGAAACGGCCGTCGTGCCCATTGCCGCATGCCCCATCGGCCCGACGTGCCGATGGTGCGTGCCGAATGGTTTTGCGAAACGGCCCATTTCGCAGTGCGATTCGGCCCATTTCACCACGCAAAACGGCCCATTTTACAGTGCGAAATGGGCCGTTTCGCAACGCACTATGTATCAATACGTTACAAAGGCAGATTTTTCTTGTCGAATCAACCCGTTTTTCTTTATGACTCATCCTCTGTGCTTGTCCGTTCATAACGGTGCATCAGGCTCACGGCATGGCGCGTTTCCTGCTCACGGCAAGCCATAGCCACGCCACGCCGCCGACCGTCAGGCCACGTCTGCGGAGCCGTCATGTACGGCAAGGGGTGAAAGATGTGCAGGAAACGGCAAAATAAATAGGCTTTTCTTTCGTAAGGTCGGAATTTTGTCTTAATTTTGCACAATAAGCAATATCACAGTGCGCGAATGTCAGCACAGAGCTACCGGCACGCCGGCACATGCCGACATTCGTGGTACGACTATTTATAATAATTTAAATCTTTTGAGACAATGAGGGGAAAAATAGATTGTTTCTTGCCATGCAGCAACACCGCCGATGCTGACGAACTGTTGCAGATATTACAGGAAAGCAAGACCGTACAAGGCGTGAGTCTGCTCACCGCAGACGCTTCCGAGGCCACAGGCGGCGCTTCCGGGGGATATGACATCATAAGCGTAGACAATACCACCTCCACTGACACTATGCTCGCGATAGCCGACAAGGCCGATGCCGAATACGTACTGCTGAGCCTCAGCCCCACGAAGCTGCAGCTCGGCTACTACGCACTGGAGCGCATGCTGCGCGTAGCCGCCGACACCGACGCCGCCATGGTGTACTCCGACCACTACGCCGTGGCCGACGGCATCACATCGAAGCACCCCGTCATAGACTACCAGGAGGGCAGTCTGCGCGACGACTTCGACTTCGGACAGCTCGTACTCATCAAGTCGGCACTGCTGAAGGAGTATGCCAAGAGTGCCCCCACGCACTACAAGTGGGCAGGATTCTACGACCTGCGGCTGTTCCTGAGCCGCAACGGACAGATATTCCACATCAATGAGTACCTCTATACCAAGATAGAGACCGACACACGCAACAGCGGTGCCAAGCAGTTCGACTACGTGAACCCGCGCAACCGTGAGGTGCAGATAGAGATGGAACGCGCCGTGACGCATCACCTCGAGGTCATCGGGGCCCTCGTAGACACGTCGCAGTACGACGACCCCGACTTCGGTGAGCAGCAGTTCGAGTACGAGGCATCGGTGGTGATACCCGTATTCAACCGCGCACGCACCATAGCCGATGCGGTGAAGTCGGCCGTGAGCCAGACTCCGCCGTTCAAGTTCAACGTCATAGTGGTGGACAACCATTCCACCGACGGCACCACCGACATACTCAACTCGCTCGAGACGGAGTACGACAACCTCGTACATATCATCCCCGAGCGCACCGACCTCGGCATAGGCGGATGCTGGAACGTGGCCATCAGCGACAACCACTGCGGACGGTTCGCCATACAGCTCGACAGCGACGACATATACTCGTCGGACAACACGGTGGAGCGCATGGTGGGAGCATTCTACGAACAGAAGGCGGCCATGGTGCTCGGAAGCTACCGTATATGCGACTTCAACCTCAACACCCTGCCCCCAGGCCTCATAGACCACCGCGAGTGGACAGAGCAGAATGGCCCCAACAACGCGCTCCGAGTGAACGGTCTCGGTGCGCCACGCGCCTTCTTCACGCCGCTGGCACGCCAGGTGCTGTTCCCCAACACCAGCTACGGTGAGGACTACGCGCTCGGCCTGCTCTTCAGCCGCAACTACCGCATAGGCCGTATATACGACGAGCTGTACTGCTGCCGGCGCTGGGAGGACAACAGCGACGCCAACCTGAGCATCGAGAAAACCAATGCCAACAACCTGTACAAGGACCGCCTACGCACGATGGAGGTGGAGGCACGCCGGCAGATGAACAACGGCAAGAAAACTATCGGTGACGACAGTGCGCTGCAACGTTTTTTTAACCGCCAGCTGGAGACCTGGGATGATGCACGACTCCACTTCCGCGACCTGAAGAATGTGAAGACTCGTGACCTCACAGTTGGCGAGAACACTATCCGGCTACAATTCAACCCAGCCCGTATGGTATCGACGGGAGCCAAAATAGACCAGAAATCGCTGAAGAACAGACGCTGTTTCCTGTGCGCGGACAACCGCCCCGAGCAGCAGACGGGAATGAACATCGACGACCGCTTCACGCTGCTCGTCAACCCATTCCCCATATTGCCCGTACACTTCACCATACCGATGAACAGCCACCAGCCACAGGCTATATATAATAATGTGGGAGAGATGTACAAGATTCTTACCACATTCCCCGAGCTCATGGTGTTCTACAACGGCCCGAAGTGCGGGGCCTCAGCACCCGACCACATGCACCTGCAGGCCGGCACGAGCGGCGTGGTGCCGCTCCAGAGCGGATGGCAGCGGCTGAGCCGCAAGCTGCACGACATCATCGTGGCCGACGACTACACCATATCGGCCGTAAACGGATTCCTGTGCAACGCCTTCGCCGTGAGAAGCAAGTCGGCCGATGGTGGCGAGAGGGCTTTCAAGGAGCTGTATGCTGCCATGCCGCTGCGCGAGGGCGAGACCGAACCGATGATGAACATCGTGGCATGGAGGCACGACGACGAGTTCGTGCTCGTGGTGATACCGCGCGAGAAGCACCGCCCCGACTGCTACTTCGAGGCCGACGAGAGCCGCAAGGTGCTCGTAAGCCCGGGCGCACTCGACATGTCGGGGATGATTATCACGCCACGCCCAGGCGACTTCGAGACGCTCACTGCCGACAAGGCAGAGGCCATAATAAAGGAGTGCGGAGTGGACGACGGCGTGGCCGGGGGCATAGCCGAGAGACTAAAAAAAAAACACTCAGCACCGACTTCTGACCATGTGACACCCGACGGCCATGAGCCTGAGGTGGCAGTAGGCATCGTAAGCGGCGCGAAGATAGCATTCTCGCTCAACAAGCCATACACGGCTAAGGGCGAGAGCATCGTAGGTGAGCAGCAGGTGGAGTTCTCGGAGGGCGGCATCTTGTGGAACGGAAGCCTCTACCGTGAGCTCACTTTCCACCCCACGGCCGCCGACTGCTCATTCTCCCTGCACGATGTAACTATCGGTGTCAACTTCCATTGGGAACGTAAGGAGACGCAGACATTCCTCGGCACGCTGCGCCTCGTGGTGGAGGCCGACAGCATCTGCGCCATCAACGACCTGCCCGTGGAGTCGTACCTCGAGAGCGTAATATCCAGTGAGATGAGCGCGACATCGAGTATCGAACTGCTCAAGGCCCACAGCGTGATATCAAGAAGCTGGTTGCTGGCGCAGATACAGAAGCGGCGCAGACAGCAGGACGGCACCGACAGTTTCTTCTCTTTCATCAAGAAAGACAACGAACTGATAAAATGGTACGACCGCGAGGACCACACCATCTTCGACGTATGTGCCGATGACCACTGCCAACGCTACCAAGGCATCACCAAGGAGACCAGTGCCAACGTGGCGGAAGCCATCAGGCAGACACGCGGACAGATTCTGATGGACGACGGGGAGATATGCGACGCACGCTTCAGCAAGAGTTGTGGCGGCGTGAGCGAGGAGTTCCAGTACTGCTGGGAGGACTCTCCTAAGCCGTACCTGAAGGCCGTACGCGACACCGCCGAGGGCATGACGGGCGATGGGTGTGTGCCTGACCTCACCGTAGAGCAGAACGCAGACAAGTGGATACGCACCGCTCCTGCATCGTTCTGCAACACTCACGACGCGAGGATTCTGGCACAAGTGCTCAACGACTACGACCAGGAGACCACCGACTTCTACCGCTGGCACGTGACATACACGCAGCAGCAGCTCAGCAGTCTCATAGCCGAGAAACTGAAGCCGGGTCTGGGCGACATCATCGACTTGCAGCCCCTGGAGCGCGGAAAGAGCGGCAGGATATGCCGTCTGCGCATCGTAGGCACCGAAGGCGACTTCATCATAGGCAAGGAACTGGAGATAAGACGCGTACTGAGCAAGTCACACCTGTACAGTAGCGCATTCGTTGTGGATAAGGAAGATGTCCGCGATGGTGTGCCGCAGAGGTTCGTCATCACCGGCGCAGGATGGGGACACGGCGTAGGACTGTGCCAGATAGGTGCCGCCGTAATGGGCGAGAAAGGTTACAAGTATGACCAGATTCTGCTCCACTACTACCGTGGCGCCGACTTGAAACGCATTTACAAATAACACACTCTTGCCTGTACGTGAGTGCCACTGTCGGCACAAGGGCTTGCATTCTTCCGCACAATAGTTTGCATAAGGCCGCGCAAGGGCTTGCAGAAAGCCATGCAACATATTGCTGTTGTCTGCCTTCAGACTCGCAGAAGCATGCGCCCGAAGATGCCCAAATGGTACTCACGTGCATCAGCATGAGCCTCTTAAATCATTATTATGAACCCAACAAGACAAAGAAATCCGTGGGCATGGATTCCCACACTGTATTTTGCGGAAGGTCTGCCATACGTCGCCGTGATGACAATATCGGTCATCATGTACAAGCGTCTGGGCATATCCAACACCGACATAGCCCTCTACACAGGATGGCTCTACCTGCCGTGGGTGATAAAACCATTCTGGAGTCCGTTCGTTGACCTCGTGAGGACAAAGCGTTGGTGGACTATCTCCATGCAGTGGATTATAGCCATAGCCTTCGCTTGCATAGCCTTCGCGCTGCCCACTCCATTCTTCTTCAGACTGACGCTTGCCGTGTTCTGGCTCGTGGCGTTCTCTTCGGCTACCCACGACATAGCTGCCGACGGATTCTACATGCACGCACTCACCGAGCATCAGCAGTCGCTGTATGTAGGAATACGCAGCACCTTCTACCGTGTGGCCACCGTTGCAGGGCAGGGACTGCTCGTCATCGTGGCCGGACTCATAGAGACAGGCACAGGACTGCAGCCGGCTGAGATTACCGTAGAGGCTTCACCGCAATATGCCAACGCCCTCACGCTGCCCACGTTCGGCACGCAAGCCGGCTCCGCCAAGGCACAAGCCGCAGACGGTGACGATGCTGACGGCTCATACTTCGTGTTCACCTCGCCACTGATAAAGGCCGGAACGTCCGTCAACATGGCAAGCGGTGCTGACGCAAGTGCCAGTATCGCCGCCCTGACCGACAGCGTGCGTGAGGCAAACATTGCCAATGGGTTCATAGCAAAGACCTATACCGCGAGTGGAGTAAGCACACCTTCGGCCGAAAACAAGCCGGGCGGATGGCTCGGATCACTGTTTGACGGGCTCGGAACACGCTTCACCGCATGGGTACGCGACACATTCGGCGAGACACCCCGGCACACCGTGGCATCCATAGACAATGCCATAGTGGCAGGAGTGAGACTCAACAAGCAGCCGGCAGAGGGCGAGACTGTAGTCCTCAACTTCACTTTCAAGGACGGAGACCAAAGCATCTCGCTCGAGCAGAACAAGTTTCCGGCACGCTTTGAGTTCACGTCTGCCAACTGGGACAAGCCAGCATACCTGCTGTTCCACATCGACCACAAACTGAAGTCGGGCACAAAGGCCACGTTCATCGGCACGTCTGGCAACATACCCCTGGCATGGCTCGTGGTGTTTGCGGTGCTTTCGGCATTCTTCTTGTTCTGCGCCATATACCACAGCTTCGCCCTTCCGCGCCCCGCTTCAGACCATACGCCGGCCAACGTTACCGCACGCAACATACTGAGTGAGTTCTTCGCCACCTTCAAGTCGTTCTTCTACAAGAAGCAGGCAGGCGTGGCCATACTCTTCATGCTGCTCTACCGTCTGCCCGAAGCACAGCTCGTGAAACTCATCAACCCCTTCCTCCTCGACCCGATAGACAAGGGCGGACTCGGACTTACTACCGGACAAGTGGGCCTTGTGTACGGTACGGTGGGCATCATAGGCCTGACCCTCGGCGGCATCATAGGCGGCATCATAGCCGCAAAGGGCGGGCTCAAGAAGTGGCTCATGCCCATGGCGTGGAGCATGTCGCTCACATGTCTCACGTTCGTGTACCTGAGTTACTTCCAAGACCACTCACTGCTTACGGTCAACCTGTGCGTGTTCATAGAGCAGTTCGGCTACGGTTTCGGGTTCACGGCATACATGCTGTACCTCATATACTTCAGTGAGGGTGAGCATAAGACATCGCACTACGCCATCTGCACGGGCTTCATGGCACTCGGAATGATGCTTCCCGGCATGGCGGCGGGCTGGCTTCAGGACACCATCGGCTACCGTCACTTCTTCGTATGGACGATGATATGCTGCATCGCCACCATACTCGTATGCACATTCATAAAGGTAGACCCCGCATTCGGCAAGAAAGGACAATCGGAGGAATAATGCCTGACAAGCACGAACACACCACAACGCCGCACGGCCACAACCAAACGCCGCACGGCATCGCACCACACGCCGCCATAGCCTGGACAGACAGGCTGTGGCTGGCGGCTATGTGCCTTTCCAACGGCATTACCGTGGCTGTGGCCATGCTGCTGACTGTGATGTTCAAGCGGTTCGGGGCCGGCAACACCGCTACCCTCACCCACTTGGCATGGGCCCTCGTGCCGTGGATGATGCGGCCCCTGTGCAACATGCTCATGAGGCGTATGGGATGGCGGAAGGAGACGTGGCTTGTGGCCACCGAGATGGCAATGCTCGCCACCATAGCCTCCATGGCGGCCTTGGTGGGCACCGACTACTGGCGGCCATGCACCACCCTGCTGCTCATCGTGATGTCTACGTGTGGCATGATACACTGCGTGGTGACGGAGAGCCTGTACAAAGAGGTGACTGCCAACCGCTATCCTGTGCCCCTGCGCCCCATGTTCATGGCCTACCATGCGGCCGCGCTGCTCATAGGTCTGGGCCTGACGGCCATGGTGGCGGGCAACATAGAGGTGCTCACACGCAACATATACCGCGCGTGGCGCATAGCCTTCAGGCTTACGGCCATGCTCTATGCCGTGCTGACGGCATACAACATGTGGAAGGCATGGAGCCGCAGACACGCCACTTACGGCACCGATGACATATACAACGTGGCCAGTTGGCGTGAGATGGCTGGGGCCATGCAGCTGTTCTTCGGCAACCACTCGCCGAGCATCGGGGCCACATTCCTGTTGCTTTTTCCACTGCCCATGGGACTGGTTACTGGTCTTTCGCCGCTGTTTCTCGTAGACTCCATACACAGAGGCGGCCTCGGACTGTCGCCACAAGAGTATGGACTTGCCGGCGGAACGGTAGGCATCATCGGCACGGCAGTGGGCTGTCTGGCATACACGCGGCTGCACAAGCACATACACTTCGACAGACTCGTAGTGCCGGTGTCGCTCGCCACGGTGCTCACACCACTATCCCTGCTCATCATGAGCAGCCTTGAAGCCCCGTCACTGTATGCCATTAACATGTGCATGCTTACAGGTCATGCTGCCTTCGGCATGGCATTGGCAGTGTATGTCAACTTCCTCGCTTTCTACAGTTGCGGCAGATACAAGCACACTTTCTTCTCTACGGGCATAGCTATCGCCAGCCTGTCTACGGCAATAGCATACTACATAGCAGGGCCTCTGCAACGCAGTCTCGGCTATCACGACTACTTCGTGGCGGCCACGTGCTCATGCTGCGTGGCGGTAGCGGCCGCAGTGCTGCTGAAGATGAAGTGCTTCGGCAACAGTACCACAAACAAGCACACCACACACCCCACGAATACGGGCCATACGACAGGCCACACCGCCATACGGCACGATGCCGACAGCGGTACACACCAGCCCTACGGCGCGACAGACGACAATACAACTGACAAATATAAAAACAAGCAAAAGAAATGACAACAACAGTATTAATCGTGGGAGTGTTCGTCATAGGCTACCTGTTCATAGCCATTGAGAGCCTCACAAAAGTCAACAAGGCCGCCATAGCACTGCTCATGTTCGTGGCATGCTGGACTATATTCATGCTAAACCCAGGACAGTACATACCGCTACCCGACGGCGACGGCGTGGCATCGGCGGTGAGTGAGGTGATAGAGAAGCACCTCGGCAGCACGTCCACCACTCTGTTCTTCCTCATGGGAGCCATGACTATAGTGGAGCTTGTAGACCAGAACGGCGGCTTCAACTTCGTGAGAGGCATGATGAAAACCAAGAGCAAGCGCACGCTGCTGTGGCGTATAGCCTTCATGACGTTCTTCCTCTCGGCCATACTCGACAACCTCACCACCAGCATAGTGATGATAATGATTCTGCGCAAGCTCGTCAGCGACCACAAAGACCGCATCATATACGCCTCGCTCGTGGTCATAGCGGCCAACTCCGGGGGCGCGTTCTCGCCCATAGGCGATGTCACCACCATCATGCTGTGGAACAAAGGCGTGATAACGGCCGCCGGAGTGATAAAGGAGATATTCATACCCTCGCTCATATCCATGGTCATCCCCGCACTCATCATGTCAACCTCGCTCAATGGCGAGTTGTCTATGACAGGACAAGAGACGGCCGCCACGGCACAGAGCGACTTCACATCGGCACAGCGCAAGGCCGTGTTCGCGATAGGCGTGGGCGGACTCATGTTCGTGCCCGTGTTCAAGTCCATCACCCATCTGCCCCCGTTTGTAGGCATACTGCTGGTGCTCGGCGTGCTGTGGACGGTCACTGAGGTGTTCTACCGCAAGCTGCGCCGCCGCCCAGAGAGCGGCAGCGTGCAGAAGCGCGTCACCAACATGCTCTCGCGCATAGACATGAGCACCATACTCTTCTTCCTCGGCATACTCATGGCCGTGGCCTGTCTCGAGACCATAGGCGTGCTGACGGAGCTCGGCAAGGGCCTCAACACCGCCTTCGATGGCAACCACTACCTCGTGACTGGCATCATAGGCGTGCTCTCAAGCATAATAGACAACGTGCCGCTCGTGGCAGGATGCATGGGCATGTACCCCATAGACACGATAGGCGACATGGCACAAGACGGCGTGTTCTGGCAACTGCTCGCGTACTGTGCCGGCGTGGGAGGCTCCATGCTCATCGTCGGTTCGGCGGCCGGCGTGGTGGTGATGGGCCTCGAGAAGATAACCTTCGGGTGGTACATGCGCCACGTGTCGTGGATAGCCATGGTGGGCTATATCGCAGGAATAGCGTACTACTGGGTGGAGCGCACGTTCCTCATGCCAATGTAATGGAACACTGTGCCACGGCATAGCCACGCGGCAAGCCACGGCACACACCTTATATATATAATAATCCCCTCCATGCGCCAGGCTACGACATGCTGGCGTATGGAGGGGATTAATTATTACTGGCGCAAAACGCGGCCCTATGCCTTCAGCGAGCCAACAATCTCGCTCACCGAGGAACAGCCATGGCGGTCGAGCCAGTCATTGATACCGTCGCGCACCTTCAGCGTGATGGCAGGGTCTATGAAGTTGGCCGTGCCTATCTCTATGGCCGTAGCCCCTGCCATGATGAACTCTATGGCATCCGTAGCCGACGATATGCCGCCCAATCCGATGACGGGTATGCCCACGGCCTTGGCCACCTGCCACACCATGCGCAGCGCAACGGGCTTGACGGCAGGGCCGCTGAGTCCGCCGGTAGATATGCTTAGGAGCGGACGACGCGTCTCTATGTCGATGGCCATGCCCATGAGAGTGTTGATGAGCGACACGCTGTCAGCGCCCTCCGCCTCCACGGCACGGGCTATGTCGGCAATGTTTGTCACGTTGGGCGACAGCTTCACGATGAGCGTCTTGTGGTATCTGGCACGCACGGCACGCACCACACTGGCCGCACCCTCGCACGTCACGCCGAACGCCATGCCCCCGTCCTTGACGTTGGGACATGATATATTGAGCTCAATGGCGGGTATATGGTCGAGCGCGTCGATACGTGCGGCACACTCGGCATAGTCGTCTGGCGATGAGCCGCTGACGTTTACTATCATGTTTGTGTCCACGTCCTTGATGCGCGGATATATCGACGAGCAGAAATAGTCTACTCCCTTGTTCTGCAGTCCCACACAGTTGAGCATGCCCTGTGCCGTCTCTGCCATGCGCGGATAGTCGTTGCCCTCGCGCGGAGCGAGCGTAGTGCCCTTGACGATGATGCCGCCAAGCTGCTCGAGCGGCACGAAGTCGGCGAACTCTATACCGTAGCCGAACGTCCCCGACGCTGTCATCACCGGGTTCTTCAGTCCCAGTTCACCAATCTTTACGCTTAAATCTGCCATGATAACTTATTTATGTTCAACACAGGTCCTTCCTTACATACGCACACATTGCCCTCAGTGGTTTTCTCCACGCAGCACAGGCACGCGCCCACTCCGCACGCCATCTTGTTCTCAAGCGACACCTCACAGTCGGTAGACGATGCCTTGGCGTAGCGAGCCACGGCCATCATCATGGGCTTGGGGCCGCAGGTGGATATGCGGTCGAAGTGCTCACTGGCCAGCAACGAGTGGTTGGTGACAAACCCCTTCTCGCCTTCCGACCCGTCCTCCGTGGTGACGAACACGCGGCCCACGGCCTTGAAGAGCTCCAGCTCAAGCAGGTCGGCGGCAGTGCGTGCCCCGAGCAGGAACGTGGGCTCGCCTCCCTGACGGCGTATCTGGCAGCCGAAGTAGAGCAGCGGGGCCACTCCCACGCCGCCGCCTACGAGCAGCACGCGCTCCGACGGACTTACAGGCATGGTGAATCCGTTGCCGAGCGGCAGCACACAGTTGAGGGTGTCGCCCTTGCGGAGCCTTGCCAGACGGCGTGTGCCGTCGCCTATGGCAGCCACCATCAGCCACAGCTCGTTGCGCTCCCTGTCTACATTGTTTATAGATATGGGGCGGCGCAAAAACGTCGTGGGCGAGTCGTCGACACGCACCTCCACAAACTGGCCGGGCATCATCTCCGGGAGAGGCTTGTCATCGGTCAGCTTTATGAGCACGTGCTTGGCGCTCAGCGGCTCTACTGAGGTGACGGCCAAATCAAGAATATATTTTCTCATAATAGAATAACGGTAGTGTTTTAATGCTGCAAAGTTACGTTTTTATTTTCAATTAGTCACGGTTATTTTCCTAAATCGGCAAAGTTTAAGCCGCGTGCCGCAAAGACTCACGCCATATTCGGCAGGGTTTGGCGTGCGGAACGGCTGTTACTACGATGGTGAATGACGCACGGAGCAGAGTGTTCGCGGTAATACCGCACCATCTTCATAACCAACTAACAATCAGCATATTACCACATCCACGCACTTTCACATAAAAACGGCTTTGCGAAATGGGCCGTTTTGCACTACGATTCGGCCCATTTCACCACGCAAAACGGCCCATTTCGCAACGCAAAACGGCCCGTTTCGCAAAACCACCCTGCCACACCCCAAAAACAAGCCGTGCCGGGGCCCTGTCAGACAAGCCTCCGCGCTGTCCTAAAAAAATAGAAAAAAGTAGGTACCAATGCCACACATGTCAAATAAAATAAGTAACTTTGTACTCCAATGAACACCTCTGAACTTCAAAACATAAAGCTACGTTACAACGTCGTAGGCAACAGCGACGGACTGAACAGGGCCTTGGATGTCGCCTTACAGGTGGCACCCACAGACCTCTCCGTGCTCATCATCGGCGAGAGCGGCGTGGGCAAGGAGATAATACCACGCATCATACACGACAACTCACCACGGCGCAGGGAGAAATACTTCGCCGTGAACTGCGGCTCCATACCCGAAGGCACCATAGACAGCGAGCTGTTCGGACACGAGAAAGGCTCGTTCACGGGTGCCATAGGCGAGAGCGAGGGCTACTTCGGCACCGCCAACAAGGGCACCATATTCCTCGATGAGGTGGGCGAGCTGCCACTTGCCACACAGGCGAGGCTCCTGCGCGTGCTCGAGACAGGCGAGTATATACGCGTAGGTGGACAGGAGATACGCAAGACCGACGTAAGGATAGTGGCCGCCACGAACGTAAACATGCAGAAGGCCGTAAGCGAGGGCCGCTTCCGCGAGGACCTCTTCTACCGCCTCAACACCATACCCGTGAAGGTGCCGCCACTGCGCGAGCGCGGCAACGACATACTGCTGCTGTTCAAGCTCTTCACCATGCAGATGGCGGAGAAGTACCGCATACCGCGCATCACGCTCACCGACGAGGCCAAGGAGATAATGCTGAAATACAAGTGGCCCGGCAACGTGCGCCAGCTCAAGAACATCACCGAGCAGATGTCGGTGCTCAGCACGGCCCGCGAGATAGATGCCGACACCATAAGGCAGTTTATCCCGCAGGACCAGGAGAGCACAGAGCTCACCATGACGGCCCACCACGGCAACCACTCATACGAGAGCGAGCGCGAGATACTGTACAAGATACTCTATGAGCTGCGCAGCAACGTGAGCGACATGAGGCACGAGATAAACGACATACGCAAGCAAATCAACGATGCCCGCGAGATAGACAGTGCCGCACAGCGTTTCGCCGGCAGCCAGTTGCCGGCCCTGACCACCGCCGATGAGATAACGCCAGCGCCCAAATACACATACGCCGCGCACCAGCAGCAGCACGTGCTGGAGGCCGAGGCGGAGGAGATAAAGGAGACGGAGACGCTCAACCTCAACGACCTCGGGCGGCAGATGGTGGAGAAAGCCCTCGAGAAGAACGGCGGCAACAGGAAGAAGGCCGCCAAGGAACTCGGCATCTCCGACCGCACACTCTACAGAAGAATAAAGCAATACGGGCTCGACAAAAATGACAAATAGCACACACGACATCATAAAGACCATAGCTCGCGCGGCACGCCGCACACGCACGGCCGTGGCGGCCGGCATAGCCGCCGTGGCATGCCTGGCCACAATAGCATGCTCCGTGTCGTATAAGTTCAACGGGGCAAGCATCGACTACACCAAGACCAAGACCATACAGATAGCCGACTTCCCCATACGCTCGAGCTATGTGTGGGGCCCCATGGGCCCGATGTTCAACAATGAGCTGAAGGATATATTCGCAAGCCACACGCGACTGGCGCAGGTGAAGCGCAACGCCGACCTCAAGCTCGAGGGCGAGATAACCCAGTACACACAGCGCAACAAGGCCGTATCGAGCGAGGGACACTCCGCCATGACCGAGCTGTCGATGACTGTCAACGTGAGGTTCACCAACAACGTGAACCACAACGAGGACTTCGAGAAGCAGTTTACAGCCACACAGTCGTACGAGACCACGCAGAGCCTCAACTCCGTACAGGAGGAACTGGTGTCGCAGATGGTCAAGGACATCACCGAGCAGATATTCAACGCCACCGTAGCCAACTGGTGACAACGCAACCACAACACATGGACCTGACGCAACTCATCACACATCCAGAACTCATGAGCAAGGAGACCCTCTACGATCTCCGCAGCATCGTTGCGCTCTATCCGTACTACCAGACGGCACGTCTGCTCATGCTCAAGAACCTGTACCTGCTGCACGACTCCTCATTCGACGAGGAACTGCGCCGTGCCGCCGTGTTCATCACCGACCGCGGACGGCTCTTCGACCTCGTGGAGGCACCACACTACCAGTTGCAGTCAGCCAGTCAGCCCAAGCAGGTGCCGCAACCCGCAGGGCCCAACCGCACCATATCGCTCATCGACTCATTCCTCGACTCCATACCCAAGGACGAGCAGCCGGAGGACAAGAAGCAGAAGCGCAAGCCCACACCGGCCGACGCCGCCGTAGACTACGTGTCGTACCTGCTCGAGACCGAGACCGAGGACGACGGCAAGCAAGGCACAGCCGCGCAGCCACAGATGAAGGGACAGGAACTCATAGACGACTTCATCAACAACGACAAGGGCAAGATACAGCTCAAGGAGACCCCAGAGTACGTCCCACAATTAGACAACGGACACTCCAGCAGTGCCGACGACGGCTTCTTCACCGAGACATTAGCCAAAATATACATAAAACAAGGACGATATTCCAAGGCCCTCGAAATAATTCAACGATTAAATTTGAATTATCCAAAAAAAAATGCTTACTTTGCAGACCAAATAAGATTCTTGCAAAAATTGATATTAAATAATAAAATAAATAACAAACAAAAATGATTTACACATTATTAGTTATCCTCATCGTACTGGCCGCAATACTGATGATAGGCATCGTACTCATACAGGAATCAAAGGGAGGCGGCCTGGCCTCCAACTTCTCAGCGTCGAACTCTATAATGGGTGTCCGCAAGACCACCGACTTCGTTGAGAAAACGACATGGGGTCTCGCAGCCGCCATGGTGATACTCAGCATCTTCTGCGCATACACCGCTCCGCAGCGCAACGACGACCAGAGCGTGCTCGAGAAGAACGCCACCGAGACGCAAACCACCAACCCCAACACCACACCCGGATTCGGAACAGGACAGCAGACACCTGCCGCCGGAGCACAGAAGGCAGCACCTGCCGCAGCAGAAAAGCCCGCTGCGCCACAGGCTCCCACTACTCCTGCAAACTAAAAAATATGAAAAAATACGGGATTTTATTTGGTAGTTTCAAATAAATCCCGTATCTTTGCACTCGCTTTTGAAAACCAAGAGCACGCTAATCATGGTGGCCGTAGTTCAGTTGGTTAGAGCGTCAGATTGTGGTTCTGAATGTCGTGGGTTCGAGTCCCACCTGCCACCCAAGATAAATCCCATAGACCGCAAGGCTTATGGGATTTCTTGTTTATACACACCAGTACCATCCCGTACACGCACTCACACCATCCCGCCACTCCATCATACCTTATCAAAAATACTGTGCAGACGAAAAAAACAAGCCGAAAATTTGGATTTATGGAAATATAGCACTAATTTTGGACGCGTAATATCAACCAAATTGCCAATATTATGATTGACTACATTATTGAGAACTATTGGTTACTGTGGACAGCCATTGCCATGTTGTGCCTCTGTCTTGAAATGACATCAGGCGACTTCTTCCTTACATGCATCGCCGTAGGAGCGGCAGTGAGTGCCCTGTCGTGCATCATAAGCGTGCCATTGTGGGTACAGGTCATAATATTCGCGCTCACATCCATACTGTCTATATACTTCATTAGGCCCCACCTCGTATCACTCATACACAGCGGAGAGGATAAACGCCTCAGCAACACCGATGCGCTGATAGACCGCATAGGAGTGGTGAGCGAGACCATACAGGCCGGAGGCTTCGGCAGAGTGCAGATAGACGGCGACGACTGGAAGGCACAATCCCCCGAGGACGATGCCATAGAGAAAGGCATGAAGGTGAAAGTCATCGGAAGAGACAGCATCATCCTCAATGTGGAAAGCGTGGACTGACCACACAGACGCGACACACGGGCTGCATAGTCACAATACACTGGCAGCACAACCATGATACGCTGGCAGCACAATCACGATAAATCAACTGCATTGTCATGATACACTGACCGCGCAACCACAATATGCTGACCGCGCAGCCACAATAAAGAGAATCTATATTAA
Organism: Prevotella sp.; assembly: GCA_022775985.1. Taxonomy (GTDB): domain Bacteria; phylum Bacteroidota; class Bacteroidia; order Bacteroidales; family Bacteroidaceae; genus Prevotella. The sequence goes on along the minus strand of JALFIM010000072.1, from coordinate 2,540 downwards.
ACATAAAACCAACAACTATTAAAATCCAAGGCTTATGGACATTCCTTTCGTAACACTCGCCCTCGTGGCCATAGTGGTGCTCGCACTCATCTTCGTAAAGAAAGCCGTAGTTATCATCTCGCAGAGCGAGACTAAGATAATAGAGCGGCTCGGCAAGTACTATGCCACCCTGCAACCGGGCATCAACATCATCATTCCGTTCATTGACAGACCGAAAGCCATAGTCACCGTACATCGCGGACGGTATGCGTACACCAACACCATAGACCTGCGCGAACAAGTGTACGACTTCGACAAGCAGAACGTTATCACCAAGGACAACATACAGATGCAGATAAACGCATTGTTGTACTTCCAGATTGTAGACCCGTTCAAGGCCGTGTACGAGATAAACAACCTCCCCAACGCCATCGAGAAGCTCACACAGACCACCCTCAGAAACATCATTGGCGAGATGGAACTCGACCAGACCCTCACCTCACGCGACACCATCAACACCAAGCTGAGGGCCGTTCTCGACGACGCTACCAACAAATGGGGCATCAAGGTCAACCGCGTGGAGCTGCAGGACATCACTCCTCCGTCGAGCGTTCTGCAGGCCATGGAGAAGCAGATGCAGGCCGAACGCAACAAGCGTGCCACCATCCTGACATCAGAAGGACAGAAACAAGCCGCCATCCTGAAGTCGGAAGGCGACAAGGCCAGCACCATCAACCAGGCCGAAGCCATCAAACAGCAAGAGATTCTGAAGGCAGAGGGTGAGGCACAGGCACGCATCCGCCGCGCTGAAGCCGAGGCCATAGCCATCAACAAGATAACCGAGGCCGTAGGCAAGAGCACCAATCCCGCCAACTATCTGCTCGCCCAGAAATACATTGCCATGATGAGCGAGCTGGCATCCGGCGACAACTCAAAGACGGTGTACCTGCCATACGAGGCCACAAACCTCCTCGGAAGCATCGGAGGCATAAAGGATCTGTTTAAGGAATCTTGACATCCACAAACCGACAAGTACCGAACCTACCGACAGCAGGCACCTTCACACCGGCACGCCAAGGCACACCGCCAAACATGAAGGAGCTTGCTGTCGTGTCGTTAGGGGCCGAAAAACACTGCATAACGGCACCTATCTCAAAACACAACAGCATCAATCTCAAAGCACACAGCATCAATCTCAAAGCGCAACAGCATCATTATCAAAGTCCAACGACACCAATTTCAAAGCACGACAGCATCAATCTCAATACGCAACGGCATCTGACTCAAAACATACAGCACCCTATCAAAGGGCATAACGGCATCAAGCCAAAACATGCCAAGCCCGACAAATCATACAACAAAGACTGATACACACAAGCAATCAAACAAAAAAGCGACATGAATATATGCATCGTTGTAGGAGCACGGCCCAATTTCGTGAAGGCAGCTCCTATCATCCGTGCCGTACAGGCAGCACGACAAAAAGGCGAAATCATCAATGGAGAACTGGTGTTTGCCGGTTCTGAGGACGACAAATCCATAGAGCCATCGCTCTTCAACGACTTGATGATGCCGCATCCCGACACATACCTCGGGGCAGACAGCGACAATCTCAACGAGCTTACAGGCATGGTGATGTCTAAATTCGAGCAATACCTCGACCAGCATCCCACCGACGTAGTAATCGTAGTTGACGACCTGGCCTCCACTATGGCCGCATCCATAGTGGCGAAGAAGCGCGGACTGCTGCTCGCACACCTCGTTGCCGGCACCCGTTCATTCGACATCACAATGCCCAAAGAAGTCAACCGCCTCGTAATAGACGGTCTGTCTGACCTCCTCTTCACCGCAGGAGTGAGCGGAAACAGCACCGCCACACGCGAGGGAGCAGGACAAGAGAAGATATATATGGTAGGCAACATCCTCATAGACAGCCTACGCCACAACAGGCAACGCATGGTGCGGCCCGCCATTCTCGACAGTCTCGGCCTGACAGATGGCAGCTATCTCGTGTTCACACTCAACCGTCACGCCCTCATATCAGATGTCTCCAACCTGCGTGCCATGCTGCATGCCGTCATCAATGCCGCCGGACAGACGCACATCATAGCCCCACTGCGCGGACAGTCAGCACAGGCCGTGAAGTCAATTCTCTCAGAAGAGTCATGCACAAGCACCCATTTTCACGTGACAGACGCAATGAGCTATCTTGAGTTCGGGTACTTGTCAGCTCACGCCAAGGGCATAATCACCGACTCTGGCAACGTGGCTGAGGAGGCAACATTCAACTCCGTGCCGTGCATAACGCTCAACAGCTACACCGAACACGCCGAGACCGTAAGACAGGGCACCAACGTACTCGTGGGCGAAAATGCCGACATTCTCGGCGAGAGAACCGCAGAGATGGTCAGAGGCAAATGGAAGAACAGCACACTACCCGACCGTTGGGACGGCAGATCGGCCGAACGCATAGTGCAGATACTGACAGATGTCTACGCCACACGGCACTGACCATGCACCACATGATACCACACGAACGTATAAAAACGCCATACAACACG
>JALFIM010000037.1 GCA_022775985.1 Prevotella sp. | reverse complement strand
TGCTCATACAGGATGACTGCTCAAAAGACAATACACTTGAGGTGGTAAAGCCGTTTCTGGAAACGGACGGACGAATCAAATATGAATGCAATCCACAAAACTCTGGGGCTGCAATAACCCGTAACAATGCTTTGCGCAGAGCAAAGGGACGATGGATCGCTTTTCTTGACTCTGATGACTTGTGGTTGCCAGAGAAACTGGAACATCAACTGAAGTTTATGGTGGAGAATGGTTATGTTTTTCTTATCATGAATATACTGAGATGAGTGAGGATGGCAAGGATTTGGGCGTGTATGTGTCAGGAATAAAGAAAGTGAGCAAGTTGGCTATGTTTATGTGTTGTTGGCCAGGATGCTTGGCTGTGATGTATGACAGAGAGCGCATAGGACTGATACAGATTAAGGATGTACGCAAGAACAATGATACTGCCCTTTGGCTGAAAGTGGTGAGAAAGGCTCCTTGTCATTTGTTGAAGGAGAACTTGGCGAGATATCGCCGCCGCAAGGTGAGCATCACTCCGAAGCCGTTGTGGAAACGCATCTGGGCACATTATCCTTTGTTTCATGTGGCAGAGGGAATGAATCCCGTGATGGCTACGTTCTGGACCATGATGAATGTCGTGGGCAACGGCTGGAAGAAAATGTGGTATGTGAAGAAGCAGAAATAAGACCTCTATGAACACATCTGCTGAAGCTTTATTGCAATTATCAAACATAGTCATAAACGGACGGGGGCAGACAATTCCCGACAATGCCGACTGGCAGGATGTGTTGGCGCTTGCCAAGAAACAAGGCATTCACGGTTTGGTTTATGATGCATTCGACAACCTCAAAAAGAGTGGGGCCGATATCAAAGGATTTCCTGAGAGCGAGCAGATATTAAAGATCTACACCCAGACAGTACTGACGGAAAACTTGCATACCAGGTATTTTGAATTGGCGAAGCACGTTTCCGAAATGTGGAAACGGCATGGCATAAAGACAATAGTATTCAAAGGACTGGCGCATAGCCGTTATTATCCGAAACCAACACATAGGGAACTGGGAGATTTTGATTGCTACTTGATTGACAACAAAGGCAATTGTGTATATAAGCAAGGAAATGATGTGGCGCGCAAGAATGGATTGAAGGTTGATGACGGATGGTATAAGCATTCGCACATCATCTACAAGACGCTGATAATCGAGAATCACCGGTTTTTCACTTCTGCCCGACGTGGTGGAACAGATATGGCTCTACATAAATTCATTATAGATGCGATTGGTGACGCAAGCCAACTCGACAGGCTTGACGGGACTGACATTTATACGCTGCCAATAGAAGCGGAAGGTTTGTTCATGCTTTATCATTCGCTTACGCATTTCTTGGTGGAGGGAATCCGTCTGCGTCATATCGTGGATTGGGCTTGCTGGATGAAAGCGAATCAAGACAAACTACAGTGGAAGGAATTTTATGAGCTTTGCAAACGGTTCAGATTGGATGGCTTTACGGATGTTCTGAATACTATCGCAGTAGAATATCTTGGCGTAGAACTGCATGACAAGACGATATTCGCTGACAGCAGGTATGCCGCAAGGACTATAGAGAGCGTTTTGAACGACGATACATCAATCTACAATCGTGGCAAAGGACGATGGTATGAGCGTTTGCATGTCATCGGCAACGCTTTCAAACATTCCTGGAAATTCAGACATGTAGCACTCTATAGCACGATTGGCTATGTGTGGCAGTTTGTATATGGTTTCTTGAAACGAAAAGAAGGGAAACAAGAATAAACATTTTAATCAATAAATACATATTATGACAATGAAATTGCGTAATGTGCCTTTCTCTCCGCCAGATATGACGGAGGCTGAGGCTGCAGAGGTGCGTGATGCTATAATGTCTGGTTGGATTACAACTGGACCACGCACAAAGAAGTTAGAGAAAGAAGTACCTGAATTTGTTGGAGTGGATAAGGCTGTATGCCTTAACTCGCAAACTGCTTGTGGCGAAATGGCTCTTAGACTGCTGGGCGTTGGTGAGGGCGATGAGGTGATTGTGCCTGCCTATACCTATACAGCAAGTGCTTCTATTGTGGAGCATGTGGGTGCCAAGTTAGTGTTTGTGGATGTGCAGAAGGATTGCCTTGAGATGGACTATGAGGCAGTGGAGAAGGCTATCACTCCTAATACTAAGGCTATCATTCCTGTAGATTTGGCTGGTATTCCTTGCGACTATGATAGACTGTTTGCAATCGTGGAGAATAAGAAGCATCTCTTTACCCCTAAGACAGACTTGCAGAAGAATATTGGTCGTGTGGCAATCTGCTGTGATGCTGCTCATGCTTTTGGTGCTTCGCGCAAGGGAAAGATGGTGGGAGCTATTGCCGACTTCTCTTCTTTCTCTTTCCATGCTGTCAAGAATTTGACTACTGCCGAGGGTGGCGCCTTGGCGTGGAACCTGCCTTTCGGTAATGAGAAGGTGGTGAAGGACTTGGACAAGAATGTGGATAATGCGTTCAGCGGTGTGCCAGAGATTGAGGGAGAGACCTGGAATGAGAATCTTTATCGTAAGGCACAGTTGCTTAGTCTGCATGGTCAAAACAAAGACGCATTGGCTAAGACTAAGCTTGGCGCTTGGGAATATGACATCATTGGTTCATGGTATAAATGTAATATGACTGATGTGGTGGCTGCTATCGGACTTGTGCAGATGAAGCGTTACAATGGTATGTTGGAGCGCCGTCGCATAATGATAGAGCGTTATGACGAGGCTTTCAAGCGTCTCAATGTGGCTGTGCTCAATCATTATGATGATGAGCACTCTTCTTCGGGTCACTTGTATCTGGTTCGCCTTTTGGGCAAGAC
>JALFIM010000034.1 GCA_022775985.1 Prevotella sp. | reverse complement strand
CGAACGTCGGGAACAGTTCCTTCTGCCCGTTGGTGTGCAGACGGTCGTAGGTGAGGTTCACCATGTCCTTCATGCCTATCTGACTGATGCCCACATACTCCAGCAGCGAAGCGTCATACGGCAGCGCGAAGCTCAGCGCATTGACGAAGTGCAGCTTGCGGCCAGACACGGTGACGCTCACGGTGTCGCCGGCCGCGAACGCGGTCTTGTCGCTTTTGGCCACGAGCGAGCCCGAGCACTTGTCGGCAGAGAGGCTCATGCCGCCGTCGAGCTCGGTGCTTACGGTGGATATGTCGTAGGCATCGATAAGGCCATTGCCGTTGATGTCGCCCGCGCTCACATAGTCGAAGTCGCTGTCGCCACGCCGCAGGCCGGTGTAGTTCATGTACGACGTGAGGTCATTCTCGTCTATGCGGCCATCGCGGTTGATGTCGCCCTGCAGCACAGGCTGCGTGCCCGGCTTGCGGAACACATACAACTGTCGGCCCGAGGCGAACCCACCCACGGCCTTGTCGATATGCAACCGCACATAGCGGGCCTCCGTGCCGTCGGCCGGACGCAGCGTCTTGACCGACGCGTCGCGCTTCCACTCGAAGGCCACGGGGGCCGTCCATGCCTGACGGTCGGTGCTGAAGCTCACCGTACCCGACAGCAGCGTGCCGTTGGCGGCATCCTCGCGCGGTACATATTCTATACGGTCTATCGCGGTCACGGCCCTCAGGTCGGCGGTGACATCGCACGGCAGCGCGTCGGTGCGGCCCCACTCAGAGTGCCATACGCTCTTCTCGTCGAAGTCGAACAGCTTGCCTATGCCCTGCCCTGCCTGATTGCGGCACGAGGTCTGGCCCTTGATGTCGCGGACGGCAAGCTCCAGCGGATTGCTCTTGGTAGTGGCACTGACGGCAGTCCAGTCCGAGACACCGTCCTTGTTTACGGCACGCACCCTCATGGTGTAGGCCGTCTCGGGCGCGAGTCCGTCAATGGTGAAATGGCTGCTGCGTATAGTGGAGTAGAGCATGCCGTCAAACTCTATCTCATAGTAGTCGGCATTGGCTTGCGGCTGCCACGACGGGGTTAGGGCGAACACGCCCACCGAATCGGCCTCAACCGCAGCCACGGGAGCCGTGAGCTGCCCTCCGTGAGTGGCGAGCCGCCCCGAAGTGTCGAACTCGAAGCCATCCACGCGCAGCTGCATGGCGCCGTCGCGCACGTCGGTGTGGGCGGTCTTGACCATGACCTGTGGGTTGTGCGGCAGCACAACGGCAGCGGCCGGCGTGCCGGGCGTGGAGAAACGGTTGAGATTTGGAGCCGGGTCGTAGTACCACACGTTGTCGGCGGCGGCATACTCGGCCGCCGTCTGCACGCGCCGCAACCTGACGCTGTGCCCTCCTACCCTCATGGTGAGCTTGCGCGGAGCCGCCGTGACGTTGACGCGCAGCTCCGTCTGCTTCTCAGGCTCGAACCCTGTGTATGTGCCTGTGGTGGGACTGATGCTCACGGTGAGCGTACCCCGCCTGTCGGCAGAGGCACTGACGTGCGTCATGGTGCTGCGCCCGCGGAGGTAATCCTGCGTGTCGCCGTCATCGTCGTACTCGTCAAACGACGAGCTTCCGCCCCGTGTGGCGTATATCTCGTAGCAACGGTAGTCGCTGCGCACCTGCGACGGGTTGTTGTTGGGCTCCGTCATGGGTATCACGGCATCGGCCTTGACAAACACGGGGAGTTTCCACAGCGGCGCGTCGTACTCGTTGATGACGCGCCCGCCCTCGTATGTGTCGCCACTGAAGTAGTCCACCCACCGCCCCTCGGGCAGGAATATGCCGTTGCGTATGTCGTTGCCATCCTTGTCGGCACGCGTATCGCGGTATATAGGGGCCACGAGCAGCGACGGGCCGTACATAAACTGATACTGCGTGGCGGTGCCGAGGGTGTAGCACGAGGGGTAGTCGAGCATCATGGCACGCACCATGGGCTTGCCGCTCACGGCCTCGTGGGCTATGCTGTACGTGTAGGGCATGAGCATGCTCTTGAGCTTGAGGTACGAGCGGTTGATGCTCGCCGCCGGCTCACCGAGTGCCTGCGGGTACTTGGGATTGGAGCCCCAGCCGTCCATGTTGAGTTCCATGGGCGTAAAGGTCTTCCACTGATACTCGCGCACGTTGACCGCTACGTTCTTGCCTCCGAATATACCGTCTACGTCGGACGTGATGTTGGGCTGCCCCGACAGGCCGCTGCCGATGAACGTTGGTATGTGGAAGCGGATGTATTCCCAGTCGCCTCCCGTCTGGTCGCCGCTCCATATACCAGCGTACCGCTGCGTTCCGGCCCATCCGTCAAGGCTTATGATGAACGGCCGGGCATCGTTTCCGTAGTAGGGCATGACCTGCGCCACGTCCGTCACGCCGTTAAGGCCGAACGAATATCCCCGTCCCACCCACGCTACGTCTGTTTTCAGCACCCTCACCCCGGCATCGCGCACCTCCTTTATGATGTCGCGCTGCAACAGCGGCTCCACACCTGCCTTGGGATGCAGGTCGCTCTGCGTCCAGAGACCTATCTCCACGCCCTTGGAGCGTGCGTACTCGCCGAATGAGCGCAGGTTGGCTATGTTGCCGTCGAGGGTGGAGGCGTGTCCGTACCCGGCCCCGTAGCCGTCGTTGGGGAGGAACCATCCGAGCGGCATGTCGTGACTTATGTAGCGGTCTATGGCCGCACGGGCGGAGAACTGATAGCCACCGCCGTCGCCATTGAGGCTCTCACGCGTGCCGCCGTTGTCCTTCTGGCTCTCGTTGTAGCGCCGTCCGTCCTCGTAGAGCATGAATCCGCCGTCGGCCTCCTTCCAGTAGTCGCGGTTGTAGGCGTTGAGGTGTCCCTCGTAGAACCCGAACTTGGGCAGCAGCACGGGGTTGCCAGTGAGCTGATAGTACGACTGCAAGAGGCTCACGGGGGTCTGCCCCACCATCACGAACACGTCGAGATGGTCGTCGGAGTGCGACAGGCGCACACGGCCGGAGCCCTCCGTGCCGAAGTCGTAACGCCCGTGGCAGAACGTATTCCACAGTATGCCGTAGCCCATGGTGCTCCAGTAGAAGGGCGTGGGCGACGCTACGCCGCCGTCTACCCAGTTGTTGGTGTTCTCTATGGCTATGCTCTGGCCGCGGTGCGAGAACCGTCCGTTCTGCACGCCGCCGCCGTAGAAGTACTCGCCGTCGTGCGCCTTGAGCTCCAGCGACACGCCTTTCTTGCCGATGACGGCCTGTGACAGACCCTCCATCACGGGCTTGCCTGTCTGCACATCGGTCACGGTCATCGTGCCCGTGCGCTTGTCTATGCTTATGCTCACGACCTTGGTACGCACGCGTATCGCCCCACCGTCCTCAAACAGCTCCAGCGGCGACACGCCGCGGCGGGCGTTGCCCACGAGTATGCTGGCCGGGGGCGATGCCACGGGGTCGCGAAGCACGCCGCCATTGTCGTCGCGGAACATGCGGAATATGTTGTCTCCATAGAAGTCGATGGTGAGCATGCGGCCGTCGGTGAAGCGCACCTCCACGGTGGTGGGGTTTATCATAGAGGCCACGGACACGGCACCGGGCGCGTCGTCGTGGCACGCCGCTACGGCATGCACGCCGCCAATGGAGCACGGTACGGCTGCGGCTCCGAGCGGCACGAGGCACAGCGCGGCCACGGCCACGGGCAGCACGGCGGCTGCGGCAGTGTGTGTCATGTACGGATGATGGTATGGTATCGTTGTCATCACAGAGTGTTTGGTTAATATTCAGGTCAGTATATCGGAATTTGCAAGAGCCATGCAAGTGTGGGGGCAGTGTGATTTGCCCCTGTTGCCGAACCGTAGCCTACGGCCATGCAAAGTTAACATTTTCTGAATACATACCAAACTTTACATCCAACTATTAGCCTTGATACCGTCAGAAAACGAAAAAAGGATGTGAACCGAATCACATCCTTGTGCTGTGGGCGTTGACGGATTCGAACCGCCGACCCTCTGCTTGTAAGGCAGATGCTCTAAACCAGCTGAGCTAAACGCCCGTTCAAGAGCTTTCTTGAAAGCGAGTGCAAAGGTACGCAATATTTCTGATACCGCCAAACGTATGCTATATAAATTTACATTTTTTAATAATTTTCTCTCAAAAACATTATTCTCACCATGCCTTCAGACTGGCCTTGACATGCCCTCCGACAGGTATTGGCATGCCATGCACGGCAGTCTTGACAAGGGCCGAATCAGCACCGCCACGCCATGTCGGCCGAAGCGATTTGCAAAATGGGCCGTTTTGCACTGCGATTCGGCCCATTTCGCACTGCAAAACGGCCCATTTTACAAGCCAAAACGGCCCGTTTTGCAACACACTGTGTATCAACATATTACACAATCGCATACAAAACAGTCCATCAAGGGGCCGACTGCCGCCCACGCCCCTGCCCCACAGGCTCACGTGCCGCACCCACTGCCAAACCGCACCGTGCCCCATCGGACGGCAGCCAACGCACAGCCAGACGGCAACCTGTGTACCGCCAGGCATCAGTCCGCACACTGTCATTTTGTAAACCATACGTTGCATTTTCGGCCAAGATGCCAAGCCGTGCGGACAAATGCACGACTAATCTGCCACGACAGCCATTTTTTTCGAATCAGAAGTCATAGTTTCAGATTAAATTATTAATTTTGCAGGACTAAATAACACATTATATTATATAATATATGACACTTGATATGTTGACAGCCGTGTCACCGATAGACGGCCGTTACAGAGGAAAGACCGAACCCCTGGCAGACTATTTCTCCGAGTACGCGCTCATACGTTACAGGGTGCGCGTAGAGATAGAATACTTCATCACGCTCTGCGAGCTCCCATTGCCGCAGCTCGCAAGTTTCGACCACTCGCTGTTCGGCAAGCTCCGCAGCATATACCAGGACTTCGACGAGACCTGCGCACAGCGCGTCAAAGACATAGAGAAAACGACAAACCACGACGTGAAGGCCGTGGAATACTTCATAAAGGAGGAGTTCGACAAGATAGGCGGGCTCGATGCCTACAAGGAGTTCATACACTTCGGGCTGACATCGCAGGACATCAACAACACCAGCGTGCCCCTCTCCATCAAGGAGGCCCTCGCTGACGTGTACTGCCCCCTCGTGGAGGAGCTCATAGCGCAGCTCCAGCAGTACGCCGACGAGTGGCGCGACGTGCCCATGCTCGCCAAGACCCACGGTCAGCCGGCATCGCCCACGCGCCTCGGCAAGGAGGTCATGGTGTACGTGTACCGCCTCACGGAGCAGCTGCGCCAGCTCAAGGAGTGCCGCATGACGGCGAAGTTCGGCGGCGCCACGGGCAACTACAACGCCCACCACGTGGCATACCCAACGTATGACTGGAAAGCGTTCGGCAACAAGTTCGTGAGCGAGAAGCTCGGACTGGAGCGCGAGCAGTACACCACGCAGATAAGCAACTACGACTGCCTGGGCAGCGTATTCGATGCCATGCGCCGCATCAACACCATAATAATAGACCTCGACCGCGACTTCTGGATGTACATATCCATGGAGTACTTCAAGCAGAAGATAAAAGCCGGGGAGGTAGGGTCGAGCGCCATGCCGCACAAAGTGAACCCCATAGACTTCGAGAACTCCGAGGGCAACCTCGGAATGGCCAATGCCGTGCTGCAGTTCCTCGCTCAGAAGCTGCCCGTGAGCCGCCTCCAGCGTGACCTCACCGACTCCACCGTACTGCGCAACGTGGGCGTACCGTTCGGCCACGAGGTGATAGCCATGGAGAGCACGCTCAAGGGTCTGCGCAAGCTCATACTCAACGAGCAGAAGATAGCGGCCGACCTCGACAACACGTGGGCAGTGGTGGCGGAGGCCATACAGACCATACTGCGCCGCGAGGCATACCCGCATCCGTACGAGGCGTTGAAGGCCCTGACCCGCACCAACAAGAAGATGACCGAGGAGACGATACATGAGTTCGTAGCAGGGCTCAACGTCAGCGACGCGGTGAAGGCCGAGCTCATGGCCATCACGCCGCACAACTACACCGGCATTTGACCCCATATCCGCACGGCAGAGGCGCAGCACGTGCCGCACGCCGCGCGGTACACGATGATAAGAAAGACGTTTTTCAGATTCACACAAACGAGAATAGAAATTTATTAACCACGGCCGTGAGGCCAAAAAGAAAGTAAAAAACAATGGAATTAGGAGAAGAAAACAAGAAGCAGGAGCAAGCTGCGGAAAGCAAAGACAGCAGCCGTGAGGGTTACAGTCGTCCAGCTGGATCCTACCAGAGAGAGTACAGCAGCACTGGAAGGACGCAGCGTCCACGCATACATGCCCAGCGTGCCTACAACAACCAGGAGAAGAGCTCGGGCGATGAGGGCGGATTCCGCCCCGAAGGGTTCGGAGCAGGTCTCCAGAACAACTATCAGCCGCGCCAGCAGGGCGGTTATCAGCCGCGCGGAGGCTACCAGCAGCGTCAGCAGGGCGGCTATCAGCCACGCCAGCAGGGCGGTTATCAGCCCCGTCAGCAGGGCGGTTACCAGCCACGTCAGCAAGGAGGCTACCAGCAGCGTCAGCAGGGTGGCTACCAGCCCCGCTACAATCAGAACGGGGATGAGCAGCAGGGTGGCTACCAGCGTCGCCCGCAGGGCGGCTATCAGCCCCGTCAGCAGGGTGGCTACCAGCCCCGTCAGCAGGGCGGTTACCAGCCCCGCCAGCAGGGAGGCTACCAGCCCCGTCAGCAAGGCGGCTACCAGCAGCGTCAACAGGGTGGCTATCAGCAGCGCGGAGGCTACCAGCAGCGTCAGCAGGGCGGCTACCAGCAGCGCGGAGGCTACCAGCAGGGCGGCTACCGTCAGCGCACTGCCGACTACGACCCCAATGCTAAGTACAGTATGAAGAAGCGCATAGAGTACAAGGACGAGCACATAGACCCCAACGAGCCGATACGTCTCAACAAGTATCTCGCCAACGCCGGCATCTGCTCACGACGCGAAGCCGACGAGTTCATACAGGCAGGCGTGGTGACGGTCAACGGCAATGTGGTGACCGAGCTGGGCACGAAGGTGATGCGCTCTGACGAGGTGAAGTTCCACGACCAGCCCGTGACTCTCGAGAAGAAAGTGTACGTGCTGCTCAACAAGCCCAAGGACTACGTCACCACAAGCGACGACCCGCAGCAGCGCAAGACCGTCATGGACCTCGTGAAGGACGCATGCCCCGAGCGCATATACCCCGTGGGACGACTCGACCGCAACACCACTGGCGTGCTGCTCCTGACCAACGACGGCGACCTCGCGTCGAAGCTGACGCATCCTAAGTTCCTCAAGAAGAAGGTGTACCACGTGTACCTCGACAAGAACGTCACCGCTCACGACATACAGCAGATTGCCGACGGCATAGAGCTTGAGGACGGTGAGGTGCATGCCGACGCCATAGAGTATGCCAGCGACACCGACAAGAGCCAGGTGGGCATAGAGATACACAGCGGAAAGAACCGTATCGTGCGCCGTATATTCGAGAGCCTCGGCTACCGTGTGGTGAAACTCGACCGCGTGCAGTTCGCCGGTCTCACCAAGAAGAACCTCCGCCGAGGCGACTGGCGGTTCCTCACAGAGAAAGAAGTGGACATGCTCCGCATGGGAGCGTTTGAGTAACGCCATCCACTACACATACTGACAAACCAACAATGACACACGACAGCCCGTTGGCGCGTACACGCCGCCGACGGCTGTTGTGCTTTTTATAAGACACACGACATACAGATGGAAAAGACATGCAGGACAAAAGTTGTTGACGTCCTGAAACGCACTGATTTCGGTTCGGTCGTCAACGTCAAGGGATGGGTACGCACCCACCGCAGCAGCAAGACCGTAGACTTCATCGCACTCAACGATGGCTCGACTATAAAGAACGTGCAGATAGTGGTAGACCCGTCGAAGTTTGATGCCGACATGCTCAAGCAGATCACCACAGGCGCGTGCATCAGCGCCACGGGTACGCTCGTGGAGAGCGCGGGAGCGGGCCAGACATCGGAGATACAGTGCCAGGACATCGAGGTGTACGGACTGTGCGGCTCCGACTATCCCATGCAGAAGAAGGGGCAGTCGTTTGAGTACATGCGGCAGTACGCGCACCTGCGTCTGCGCACCAACACCTTCGGGGCAGTCATGCGCATACGCCACAACATGGCCATGGCCATACACACATACTTCCATGAGCACGGCTACTTCTACTTCAACACGCCGCTCATCACCGCCAGCGACTGCGAGGGAGCGGGCCAGATGTTCCAGGTCACTACCAAGAACCTCTACAACCTCAAGAAGACCGAGGACGGCAAGATAGACTACTCCGACGACTTCTTCGGCAAGCAGACCTCTCTCACCGTGTCGGGACAGCTCGAGGGCGAGCTCGGAGCCACCGCGCTCGGAGCCATCTACACCTTCGGCCCGACGTTCCGCGCCGAGAACTCCAACACGCCACGGCACCTCGCTGAGTTCTGGATGGTGGAGCCTGAGGTGGCATTCCTCGACCTCGGCGGACTGATGGAGCTCGAGGAGGACTTCATAAAGTTCTGCATACGCTGGGCGCTGGAGCACTGCAAGGACGACCTGGAGTTCCTCAACAAGATGATAGACAAGAGTCTCATCGCACGACTTGAGGGTGTGCTCCACTCAGACTTCGTACACCTGCCCTACACCGAGGGCATACGCATACTGCAGGAGGCCATAAAGAACGGCAAGAAATTCGAGTTCCCGTGCGAGTGGGGCGACGACCTCGCCTCAGAGCATGAGCGCTACCTCGTGGAGGAGCACTTCAAGCGGCCGGTCATCATGACCAACTACCCGAAGGCCATCAAGGCGTTCTACATGAAGATAGACGACGAGGAGTCGGGCTTCGGAGGCAAGAGCGGCCAGACGGTGCAGGGCACCGACGTGCTGTTCCCGCAGATTGGCGAGATTATCGGCGGCTCGGTGCGCGAGGAGAGCTACGACAAACTGATGAACGAGATAGAGGAACGCCACATCCCAATGAAGGACATGACATGGTATCTCGACACGCGCAAGTACGGTTCTTGCCCGCACGCCGGCTTCGGTCTCGGCTTCGAGAGACTCATACTGTTCGTCACCGGCATGCAGAACATACGCGACGTGATACCCTTCCCGCGCACACCCAAGTCGGCAGAGTTCTAAGTCAAGAGCGCTCATACGCCGACATCACACAATAAAGCCGGCCGCCATGCCCTACTACCGGCATTGACGGCCGGCTTATATCACCCCACAGCTACACTATTATGCAGCACATCGTAAGACTTATAACATTAATAATATGGCTGACGCTTGGATGCTCCGCCAGTGCCTCCGCCTCCAACGTGGCGGACAAGGTATGCTGCGCGGCACACCACAGGCACTCCTGCGCCATAGCTCCCGATGACAGCGGCAAGCCACAGACGGCACTCAGGGCCGACAACCAGCTCGCACGTATTTGCTGTCAGCGGCCAGAGCGCATGGTGTCGCCACAGGGACATGAGGTCAGCCCGCGCCTTACGATGCGCCATCACTACTTGTTCAACCTCCAGAAATCATCTTTCTGCCACTACCGCGGCAGCCGCAAGGCTGTGTCACGACGGCTGTTGGCAGTGCCGGCATGCGCCTACTATGTGGTCATGCTCAGGCATCTGAGGTGTTAGCCACCACTCCACGGCAGCCACGGTGCGGCCTCATCATGCCGCAGATGTCTGCCCACACACGTACCATACGCCCCAACACACCAATCATTTACATCACTCAGCATACGCCGCCGCGCCCGTCACACACGGGTGTGTCGCCGTCATGCACATACGTGTCAAACCAAAGGAGTATAACACAATGGCTAACATCAACAATATGACCATAGCCGAGACACTGCTCGGCAACAACTTAGTGACCACATCGAAGTCGTTTTTCGGACTCATCAGTAAGTCCGTCTACCGCCCTACGGGCAGCCGCCTGACGGCACTGAAGAAGGAGTACGACCCTCTCACGGGCAACAAGATAGAGTACGCGCTCAACGCTGACGCGTGCAAACGCGCACAGAGCATAGCGGGGCTCGGCCATATAGCCGACTCGCCCATAGGCAACTGTCTGCTCGAGGCATGCTACTCGGCCGATCATAAGTTCGCCGCCGTAAGGCTGCTGCAGTTCTCGCAGCTCAAGTACCAGCCCGTGACGGACACCTGTGTGTTCGAGAACGACGAGGCAGAGAGCGTCATCAGCTCGCTGCTCCTCTGACCGTGACGATGCCACACACGGCATATCACCATACGACGAAGGCACGCCTGTCTGGGCGTGCCTTCGCTTTTTTCTATAAATATTATTCTGTTTTCCTACACAAGCAGCAACTCTTTCCCACAAAAGCATCAGCCCTTTCCTTCACGAATATTAATTCTATTCTGTACATCCATCAATTTTTCCAGTACATCCCAAGCATCAAGGATGCGGATTATAGTGCTGCGGTGACTTTCACGCCCACCTTTTATAATATATCCATGGCTGATGTCAAAACTGCTCAAGTATCTCTATGCGCTTGCGCGTGTCTGGATGCGTGCTGAACATGGAGTTGAAGAAGCCCATGAAGCCGCTGACCATGTGGCGCGGATGCACTATGAAGAGCTGCGCCACATCCTCGCGTCCCACACCTGAGAGGCCGGGATTGCCGCTTATCTTGCGCAGCGCCGAGGCGAGGGCGAGCGGATTGCCACACAACTCGGCCCCTCCCGCATCGGCCATGTACTCACGCCGGCGCGAGATGGCGAACCGAGTGAGCAGCATGAAGAAGTAGGCTATGGCACAACACACCAGTCCTACTATCATCACCACTACCACACTGCCGCCACGTTCCTTGCTGTTGCCACGACTGCTGCGTGAGCTCAGTGCCCCACTCCACATCATGTTGTAGCACACTCTCACCACCATGCTCATGACGGTAGACACTATTCCCACGAATATGATGCTCGTGATGAGCAGTCGTGTATCGTGGTTGCGGATGTGGGTGAGCTCATGTCCTATCACTCCTGCGAGCTCTTCGTCGTCAAGGCGTTCCATTATGCCCGTGGTTACGGTCACGGTGTAGCTGCTGTTGTCTATTCCGCTGGCGAAGGCATTGAGCTGTCTGTCGTCCACGACGTTTATCTTCGGCATGTCCATACCAGCCGTCATGCACAGGTTCTCCACTATATTGTAGATGCGAGGGTTCTCCCTACGCGTCAGCGGACGCGCCCCTGTGGCATGACGTATCATCGATGCGTTGGAGAAATAGGCTATAACGAACCACAAGGTCACACCTCCCACCACCCAGGGCAGCGCATTCAAGAAGTAGTAATTGACCAGCGACGCGTCAAAACCTGTCTCCATGCCATCGGGCGAGAGCGCGGAGCCGTAGCCCAACGAGCACAACACGGCCAGGAACACCCACACCATGCCGAGCAAAATACACGGAAACGCAAGCAGCAACAGCACACTGAGTGTGTTGTTGCGGCTTATCTGCGTCTGCATACCTACGTATCTCATAATATATCCGAGGCGTTATGTCAGAACTGTATGTCCGGGGCCTTGTCGAGCTGTGCACGACTCTCCTGCGGAATCTCGAACATAGGCTGGCGCGTGAAGCCGAACATTCCAGCAAGGATATTAGACGGGAAGGTCTCCACAGCGTTGTTAAGCTCACGCGTAGCGGAGTTGAAGAAGCGGCGGACGGCAGCGAGTTTGTTCTCCACATCAGCAATCTCGGTCTGCAGCTGCAGGAAGTTCTGGTTGGCCTTGAGCTCAGGATAAGCCTCAAGCGACACCTTCAGCCCTGCCAACGCGCTGCTGAGCGCGTTCTCGGCAGCTATCTTCTCGTTGATGCCCGACGCGCTCATGGCGGCGGTACGGGCCTCAGTCACGCGCTGGAGCACCTCGCGCTCATGGGTGGCATAGCCCTTTACAGTAGCCACGAGCTGCGGTATGAGGTCATGACGCTGCTTCAGTTGCACGTCGATGTTGGCAAAAGCATTCTCGCGGTTATTGCGGAGCTTCACCAGACTGTTGTAAGAAGTCACGGCCCACAATACGAGCACGACTGCGACTAAGATGATAATGATAGACAATGTAGACATAATTCTTTTTGTTGATTGGTTAATTTTACATTTCAGCAAATATTATTTCGCACTTCCGCGAAGCCCACTTCGCACTTATGCGAAGCCCACTTTGCACTTCCGCGAAGCCCACTTCGCACTTCCGCGAAGCCCACTTCGCATTTCTGCGAAGCATACTTTGCTTTTCAGTAAACTCCACTTCGCATTCCAGCAATCAAATGAACAGCGCACGAAGCGGGCCATAACGTCAAGCTTTGTGTGCCGCACGACCGTCGCGGACGAGCTTGGCTGCGAACAGGAGCACTATGGCGAAGCCCACGAGCGGTATGACAAACGGCATGATGAAGTTGCTGTTGTCGGCTATCATGCCCATGAGCAGGAAACCACAACCGCCAACAGGTGTCATCATAAGCACCGAGGAAGCACTCTTGGTGAGGGTACCGAGGCCACGGAGCGTAAGGGAGAAGATGGTGGGGAACATTATAGCCTCAAACAGGTAGTTGGCTATGAGCGCACAGAGCGACACGCCCTCTATGTCGGCAAGCACCAGAAGCATGCACGCCACAGTACCAACGGCGCACACAAGCAGCATCTTCTCGGCGGCCACACGCCTCATTATGAAGCTGCCGACAAACCGTCCTATCATGAATATGAACAAGGCTGCTGTTATGACATTGGCCGCAGCACTGTCTGTCATCCAGTGCTGACCCGTGACGAAGTTGATGAAATAGCTGTTGATGGATATCTCTGCCACCTCGTATGCAAGCAGAGCGGCCAGTCCAAAGACGAAGAGCGGCTGCCGCCAGAGCCTGCGCAGGTTGCCGTCGCCGCTGGAACGCGCGGCATCATCATCGGCATGGCGTATCTCGGGCAGCTTAACAAACGCGAACACCACGGCTATGAGCAGCACGAAAACGCCCATTATGACGTATGGCACCACCACGTTGCCGCTGTCATCGGGCGTGGAACCACTGAAGAGAAACTGCCCCACACCGAACGTAGCGAACATACATCCCAGGCCGTTGAACGACTGTGAGAAGTTGAGACGGCTCGTTGCCGTGGCCTTAGGGCCAAGCTCCGTGACGTAAGGGTTGGCGGCCGTCTCGAGAAACGTCAGTCCGCAGCCTATGACAAAGAGCGCGGCGAGAAACGCATAGAACGTACCCATGGCGGAACATGGCACGAAGAGCAGCGAGCCGAGACCGAAGAGCAGCAGTCCCGCCACCACTCCACGTCGGTATCCGAACCTGTTGATGAACATTCCCGACGGTATGGCCATGATGAAATAGCCGAGATACGTCGTCACCTGTATCAGCGCCGACTGCGTTATGGTGATGTCGAGCACATTCTGGAAGTGCTTGTTCAGCACGTCAAGTATGGCACGTGCGAATCCCCACATGAAGAACAGTGAGGTGATGAGTACGAACGGTACGACGTACTGTCTGCTCGTAAGAGAGTTCTTGTTGTCTTTCATTTTATGCTTTGTGTGTATGTATTCGTTTACTGTGCAGCCTCACGGCCACCATACGGCATCTGCCACGGCACGTTACCATTATTATACACGGCGCATTATGATAATACACGTGCGCCACATTATAATTACATGTATGCCACATTATAATTACATGTATGTCACATTATAACAACATGTATGTCACATTATAATATATGTGCGCCGCCGCAACAACATTCACGCGCCTTTCGGTCGCGATACAGCACAGACGGCGGCACGGCTCCGAAACCCACGCGGGCCACGCCGTGCCGCCGTCAGTGCATGCGCCGCACGCCAGAGCGTCACTCCAGCGGCTCGGTGGTGAGACTTATGATGTTGCCCGTCACGGCATCGAGCACTATATGCGATGTCATCTTCTTGCCGAAGAGGGCACCACTGATGGTCTCCACGCGCCCGAACTGCGCGGCCTGTGTGCCGAACTGCGCCAGAGCCTTGCCGTCATGCACTATCTGCAGTTTTATCTTTCCGGGCATGTTCACGCCCAGCACCATGTCATCTTTCTGCTTCTTGTCGTCCTTGGTGGCCGGCATCTCGGCTATGACGTTCTCGTCCTCCACCACGGCATAGTACGGTTCGCCAGCGAGGTCGTCATTGGCGGTGAGCCCGAAGTGCCGCGAGAAGCGGAAAGCGAGCTGCTTGGCCACGCCCTTAGTGGGCACTACGGCCACCACCTGCTGCGTGGTGTCGCGCACGGTGGTGCCAGTGAACACCTGACTGAGGGCACGCTCCTGCGTGTTGAGCTGGTCAAGCATGAGCTTGAGCTGTGCTCCGTCCTTGGGCATGAAGTCGGCTTCGCCGCGCGATAGTTGGCTGCGGCTGTCGCGTATGTCATATATCTCCTGTGCCACGAGGCGTGCCATGGTGGGCAGGTTGCCCGAGTTGAGGATGTCCTGGCTCATGAAGTCCTGCGGATTGAGGGGCTTCTGCTGCGGAGCCGTCCTGAACACAGGCGGCTGCTTGGGCTGCGGAGCCTTGGCGTTGATGGCGAGCAGCACCCCGTTGCGGTCGCAGTCGAGACTCAGGATGCTGTGCTTCTTGTCTATAATCACGCTGAACTGCTTGGCCGAGTCGGCCACGGCGGTGGTGTAGAAGTCAATGCCCACGATGCGGTAGCTGACGCTCGGCTCCATAGCGGCCTTGGTCTTGAAATACAGGTCGGAGTAAGCGGCGAGATTGCCAGGGGTGAACGTGGTCTTCTCTATCTTCAGAGCCACTTGCACCACAGTCTTTGGGAGGAAATAGTTGATGCCTCCATCCTTGTTCTCGGCTGTCGTCATGGTTGTCGCCATCATGGCGGCGACCATTGTGGATAACAGTTTTCTCATATTATCGGTTTTAGGCGGGTGTCGCATATCATGCCCACGGCCACTGCCCACGGCCATTGACGGCATGGCCGCCAGTGTGCCGTCGCGCGGCGTGATGACGCATGCCGGCAGCCTCTGCGGGCATGCCTGGGTGCCACCCATCATTAAAATTAATATTCGTTGTGGCGTGGCGCGAGGCCAAGCCGTCAGTCACTAAGTCGTCTGAAAGCCGCCGGCAGACAGTGGATGATGTCTCCGGCCACGAGGCTCTCCTTGCCCTTGCCGGCCGCTGCTATGTCGCCGGCGAGCCCATGCAGGTACATTCCCACGAGAGCAGCGTCGTGCCGTGAGTAGCCCCGTGCGAGCAAGGCCGTGATA
This sequence comes from Prevotella sp., assembly GCA_022775985.1. Taxonomy (GTDB): domain Bacteria; phylum Bacteroidota; class Bacteroidia; order Bacteroidales; family Bacteroidaceae; genus Prevotella. The sequence goes on along the minus strand of JALFIM010000034.1, from coordinate 6,432 downwards.
ATGCCCGTGAGCACGTCGCCACTGCCAGCCGTTGCCATGCCTGAGTTGCCCGTGGTGTTGAACGTCACGGTGCCGTCGGGCATGCACAGTGCGGAGTAGTGCCCCTTGAGGAGCACGTATGAGTCGTGGGCCTGTGCGAACTCCACGGCCCGTGCCAGCCGCTCATAGTCGCTGGAGCATGCCGTGCCGATGAGCCTGTCGAACTCACGCGGGTGCGGAGTGAACACCACTCCTCCCGTAATCTGGCGTATCCATGCAGGATGACTGCCCAGTATGTTGATGGCATCGGCATCTATCACGGCATTGCAGCGGAGCCGCTGCAGCGTGCCGATGAGCGCGAGGGCGGTGTCCTCGTTGGTGCCGAGGCCCGGGCCTACGCCCAGAGCGTCGTACTGCTCGGTGTCTACGGCATCGAACACGCGCACGTCATCGCTGTCGGGATGCACCACGGCCTCGGGCACTGATATCTGCATGATGTCGTTGTTGCGCCGTGCCGTGTGCACCGACACCTTGCCTGCCCCCGAGCGGAGGCACGCGCGTGCCGCCAGCACCGCAGCCCCTGCCATGCCGTACGACCCTGCCATGAGCAGGGCGTGGCCCATGGTGCCCTTGTTCACGAAGTCGGCACGCGGCTTGATGAGCCGCCGCACCTCAGTCTCCTCCACCATGCTGTATGGCGACGCGGCCGCGCCGTCGTACTCCTCAGAGAGTCCTATGCCGAGGACACGCACGCGTCCTGTGAACCGCTGTGTGTCGGCGAAGAGCATGGCGAGCTTGCGCTGGTGCAGCGTGAGCGTGAGGTCGGCGCACACTATGCTCTTGCCCGTGTTGCCGCTGTTGTCCTCGGGCATGAGTCCAGAGGGCATGTCTATGCTCACCACGGTGCCAGGCTGCGCGTTGATGTACCTCACGAGCGATGCGAACCCGCCCCCGAGCGGCTTGTTTATGCCCGACCCGAAGAGTCCGTCTATGACGAGCGTGTGCTCATCGAGCTTCGGCGCGTCGAAGTCGGTGGTCACCTCGGTGAGCTCCACGCCCCCGACCTCGGCCAGACGCTCCCTGTTGGCGGCGCAGTCGGCAGACAGGTGGGCGTGTATGTTGAAGAGATACGCCCTCACGCCATACCCCCTTTGCGCGAGCATTCGGGCCACGGCGAGGGCATCGCCGCCGTTGTTGCCAGGGCCGGCGAACACCACCACGGGCATGGCTGTGCCGTACTCGCTGGCTATGGCCTCCGTGAGCACGCGTGCGGCACGCTCCATGAGGTCAATAGATGCTATCGGCTCATGCTCTATGGTATATTTGTCAAGCTCATGTATCTGAGCGCTTGTCAATATCTTCATAACGTTGCAAAAATACAAAAAAGAAACCAATCACGCCTCATAACAGGCGTTTTTTCTTCCGCGCGGCACGTTTTTTGACGCGCGTCCGCGCCACCCGTCACCACCGCGTGGCGCAGACGGCAGCGGCCGACGGGTTTTTCCCCTCTACAATTAGGGAAACTCCCACTGCGGTTTATGGTTTTTCCGTTGCACATGACGGCATGAGTCAGTAACTTTGCATCAGACGAAAGGACAACAGTCCCGCACCGTCAGCATTTGTTTGACAATCAAAATACTCACAGTTATGAAACGCATGTTACTCACCATCGCCGCCATCATGGCAACAGTGTTGCCGATGTGCGCACAAGGCATAGCCAACATCAGCGTGGAGGCACGCTTCATCACCGACAAGATGATAACCGAACTGCGGCTCGCGCCGAGCCTCTACGGCACGCTGCTCAACCTCAACGGCACCTACCTGCGGGCCATAGGTGGCCACCGCGACATAGGGGCACGCTGCTGGCACGAGCGCAACAGCGCACTGAAGCGCATCCTCAGCCGCGCACAGTGGAAGGCATACCGCGCCGCGGAGTGCTTCTACCGCCCGATAGGATGGGACGGCGGAGCATACGTACACCGCGTGTACGAGCGTTACGGACACCCACACATGCTGCCGCCCAGAGGCCACGGCCACAAGGACATGGGGCCACGGCCTCCCAAGCCAGGGCACCACGACGGCTGGCACGAGGGCCGGCCGCACCACAAGGGCGGCCACCACAAGGGGCACAAGGACATGCGCGGCCCTCGCCGCTGACCACTCACGCCACGGTGCGGCGGCGGCCTCATCAGTCATCATGACGAGCATGGTGCCGATGCAGCCGCCGCGCCGTGGCCGGCAATTGCAATAATCACAGGCATGAATACGTGCCTACCCAACACGAAATAAGCACATCACCACCACCGTCAGGCACACGCAGTGCCACGAAATGCAACCTACACGTGTCCGTGCGCATAGCCATAAGCACACATTTATTGTCCTTTTAGAGACATACGGCATGGCATGCGACCGATTTTTGCCGTTTTATTTTGTGCTGAGACAAAAAAGATATATTTTTGTAATGGCTTACAGCACACACTCAAAGCACAGCTACTGACGTGGGCTCACGCTCGTCTGTCTACGAAAAATAAATCACCATAATATGAAGAAATCATCAATCATAGCCCTTGCAGCCGTCGTCATGATGAGCGGCTGCGGCACCTACACAGGCTCAGGCGCATACACCGGCGCATCTCTCGGCTCCATACTCGGTTCCGCCATAGGCGGCATCAGCGGCGGCCCGCGCGGCAGCGACATAGGCACGATAGTGGGAATGGCCAGCGGTGCCATCGTTGGCGGCGCGATAGGACAGCGTGCCGACCAGCAGCGCGATGCCGACATGGACCAGTACCGCCGCGACAAGGCCGACCGCGCGGCACGGCGGCAGCAGCGCGACGCGGCACGACAGCAGTACAACGACAGCCGCTATCAGGACGGCGGCGGCACATACGCCGCACCTGCCGACAGCGCATACGACAACGTGTACGACCCTGCTGGCGGCGGCGACGACCGACTCTACGACTTCGGCGGCTCCGACTACACGGGCAATTACAGCGCACAGCCGCCCACGACGCAGATGCCCGCCACATCGAGCGTGGAGGACTTGGCCGAGGGCCTGGCCTACACGCCGCACATAGAGATACGCAACGCACGCATCGTGGATGCCAACCAAGACGGCACGATAAACCGCGGCGAGCTGTGCAAGGTGATATTCGAGGTGTACAACACGGGCCAGAAGCCCATACTCGACATACAGCCCACCGTGCTCGAGACCACCGGTAACCGCCACATATTCATCTCACCGGGCATGCACGTGGAGCGTCTCATGCCGGGAGCCGGCATACGCTACACCGCCATGCTGAAGGCAGACAGCAGTCTGAAGAACGGCAACGCACGCATCTGCGTGTCAGTGGTGCAGGGCACCAAGGCCATATCCAAGGTGGTGGAGTTTAACGTGCCCACGTCTAAGCAGCGCGTCAAGGAGTAGGGCGCGGCCTCATGGCGGCACCTGTGGAGATACGCCCGACTTCCCGAAAGGGACATCGCGGCAAGCCCCGATACCGCCCCTGCAATGCCCTCAATAACGACCCTCCGTGCGAAACGGCCCATTTCATCTTCCGAAACGGCCCATTTCGCAGTGCATTTCGGGCCGTTTTGCATAGCACTTTGGGCCGAATCGTGAACACGTTGACTATCAGTGGTTTCATATTCAAGCCTCATCCATGCCATGACACAGCACGGTACGACAGGCCGTCATGCGGCCAATACGCCACGTGTTCCGAAAAAAAACACTGCCGCACGTGCGATTGGCGCGGAATGTCTTGCACAGTCGGACAGAAAGCATTAACTTTGCCTCATCATTAAATAACCTTTGTCACATTATCAACAGATTAGCATAAATGAAGCAGTACACTCTCAAGGGCCTCTTGGCAATGGCCCTCATGGCTGTCATGCCTATGACAGCACCCGCCCAGAGCAGCAAAGGGCCGGCATGGCTCAGCGATGCCCTGTTCTACCAGATTTACCCTTCTACGTTCATGGACACCGACGGCAACGGCATAGGCGACCTCCCCGGCATCACGTCGAAACTCGACTACATAAAGTCGCTCGGCGCTAACGCCATCTGGCTCAACCCAATATTCGAGTCGGGATGGTTTGACGGCGGCTACGACATCATAGACTTCTACAAGGTAGACCCACGGTTCGGCACCAACACCGACCTCGTGACACTCGTGGACGAGGCCCACAAGCGCGGCATAAAGGTATGCCTCGACCTCGTGGCCGGACACACCAGCGCCAAGTGCGAGTGGTTCAGGCAGTCCATGCAGAAAGACCCCAACCAGCGATACAGCGACTACTTCATCTGGACCGACAGCATATCGGCCAAGGACAAGAAGGACATAGCCCTGCGCATGAAAGAGCCCAACCCCGCGTCGAGCACCAAGGGACGCTACGTGGAGGCCAACGCCCCACGCGGCAAGTACTACATGAAAAACTACTTCGAGTGCCAGCCCGCGCTCAACTACGGTTTCGCCAAGCCCGACCCCAAGTGCCCGTGGCAGAAGGGAGTGGACGCACCGGGGCCACAGGCGGTGCGCCGCGAGCTGCGCAACATCATGGCGTTCTGGTTCGACAAGGGCGTAGACGGATTCCGCGTGGACATGGCGGCATCACTCGTCAAGAACGACCCAGACAAGAAAGAGGTGATGAAGCTCTGGCACGAGATGCGCGAGTGGAAGGACAAGAACTACCCGCAGACGGTGCTCATATCCGAGTGGTCCAACCCCTCGCAAGCCATACCGGCGGGCTTCAACATAGACTTCATAATACACATCGGCGTAAAGGGCTACCCCTCGCTCTTCTTCCCGAAGAACACGTGGTGGGGACGCAACATCAAGCAGGAGGACTGCTACTTCAGCAAGTCGGGCAAGGGCTCGCTCGATGAGTTCATCAAGGTGTACACCAAGGCGTACAACGACTCCCGTGACCTCGGCTACATAGCCCTGCCGTCGGCCAACCACGACTTCCAGCGCCCCAACGTGGCCGACCGCAACACCATGGACCAGCTGAAGGTGAACATGATGTTCTACCTCACGATGCCGGGCGTGCCATTCATATACTACGGCGACGAGATAGGCATGAAGTACATCCCCGACCTGCCCAACAAGGAAGGCAGCAACAAACGCTCCGGCACGCGCACGCCCATGCAGTGGGACGGCAGCGCAACGGCAGGATTCTCCACCTGCACACCCGACAAACTGTACCTGCCCGTAGACACCGAGGGCGGCAGACTGAGCGTGGCAGGGCAGGAGAACGACAAGAACTCGCTGCTATCGTACGTGCGCCGTCTGACGGCACTGCGCCACTCCTCCAAGGCCCTCGGCAACGACGGCGCGTGGGAACTGATGAACAAGGTGGAGCATCCCTACCCCATGGTGTACAAGCGCACGTCGGGCGACGAGACATACATCGTGGCCCTGAACCCCAGCGGTAAGAGCGTCAGCGCCAGCATAGCGGCATCGGGCAAGAAAGCCAAGGCCGTGATAGTGTCCGGCAAGGCATCATACAAGCCCGGCAAGGACAGCGACACCGTGAAGATGAGCGGCGTGAGCGCGGCCATCTTCAAGCTCTACTGACACAGGCACAGCACATGAGGAGCTGCCTCCAATCCACACGCGTGGGCTGGGGGCAGCTCTTTTTTGTTCTTCTATAATTCTTTTTATCCGTCTCAATTACGCCAACGCGTACATATAATATTTGGAAGATACGGATAAAAGTCGTAACTTTACCGCTGCATTCAACAAAAATACAAAGACAGATATGCTTACACGTCAGAACCAACCTTATCGCAAACGCATACCTTACGGAATGATGAATTTCGAGGATGTAAGGACACGGGATTGCTATTATGTAGACAAGACCAAATTTATATGTGATGTAGAAGCATCTAATATGTTCTTCTTCTTCATCCGCCCTCGCCGTTTCGGCAAGAGCCTCACCCTCTCCATGCTCCAGAACTACTACGACATAAACAAGAAAGACCGCTTTGAGGAGCTGTTCGGAGGACTGTACATTGGCAGTCATCCTACACCCGAGCGTAACAGCTACCTCATCATGCGCCTCAACTTCTCCGTCGTGGCGGCAGGACTGGACGACTACCAGCGTGGGCTTGACTCACACTGCAACATCGCCTACTGCGATTTCTGCGACCTGTATGCCGACTATCTGCCGGCTGGTATCAAGGAGGAGATGAACAAGCGGAACGGCTGTATTGACCAGTTGGAGTATCTCTGCCGTGAGACGGGAAAGGTAGGCAGGGACATTTACCTCTTCATAGATGAGTACGACCACTTCACCAACAAGATACTCGCAGAGCCGCAGCACATGCTCACGTACCGCCAGCAGACGCATGGCGAGGGCTATCTGCGCCTGTTCTTCGACGCAGTGAAAACCGCTACGGAGACTTCGCTGAAGCGTGTGTTCGTGACAGGCGTGAGCCCCGTGACCATGGAC
>JALFIM010000029.1 GCA_022775985.1 Prevotella sp. | reverse complement strand
GACCAATTCAAAACTCAAAATTCAAAACTCAAAATTCAGTAACATTTATGGCTAAGACAGAAGAACAGCCCACGGCACAGGAAGGCAAGCTCAAAGCCCTTCAGGCCGCCATGGCAAAGATAGAGAAAGACTTCGGCAAGGGGTCTATAATGAAACTCGGTGACGAACAGATAGAGAACGTAGACGTGATACCCACGGGCAGCATCGGCCTTGATGCCGCCCTCGGCGTGGGCGGTTACCCCAAGGGCCGCATCATAGAGATATACGGCCCCGAGAGCTCGGGTAAGACCACTCTCGCCATACACGCCATCGCCGAGGCACAGAAGGCCGGCGGTATAGCGGCATTTATCGATGCGGAGCATGCCTTCGACCGTTTCTATGCCGCCAAGTTAGGCGTTGACGTAGACAACCTGTGGATATCGCAGCCCGACAACGGCGAGCAGGCCCTTGAGATAGCCGACCAGCTCATCCGTTCGGCCGCCATCGACATCATAGTAGTAGACTCAGTGGCGGCCCTCACGCCCAAGAAGGAGATAGAGGGCGACATGGGCGACAATGTGGTAGGACTCCAGGCACGCCTCATGAGTCAGGCCCTGAGAAAGCTCACGAGCACCATATCCAAGACCAACACCACCTGCATATTCATCAATCAGCTGCGTGAGAAGATAGGAGTAATGTTCGGCAACCCCGAGACCACTACCGGTGGCAACGCCCTGAAGTTCTATGCGAGCGTACGACTCGACATCCGCCGCGTGACAAGCATCAAGGACGGCGACCAGATTATAGGCAATCAGGTGCGCGTCAAGGTGGTGAAGAACAAGGTGGCACCCCCGTTCCGCAAGGCCGAATTCGAGATAACGTTCGGCGAGGGCATCTCCAAGGTGGGCGAGCTGGTAGACCTCGGCGTGGAATACGGCATCATACAGAAGAGCGGCTCGTGGTTCTCATACGGCAACACCAAGTTGGCACAGGGCCGCGATGCCACGAAGTCGCTGCTGAAGGACAACCCCGAGCTGTGCGAGGAGATAGAAGCACTCATCAAACAGGCCATCGCCGACAAGCATGACATAGACTGACACTCCGCCTGTACAGTATCATAAAGAGCGCATGCCACTGCCTCACGGCACATGGCACGCGCTCTTCGCATACATACCGATGCTGCATCACACGGCCATACAGCATGCGCCACACGGCCACATGACACACATTATTATATTATACAGCCCTCATCATACCGTCTTACAGCCCTCATCACATCACCGCAGGGCACACGACGAGTGACATTATGAAAAGAAATGCAGCCCGACGAGGCATATTTCACGCGCAAACCTTTGTTTTACTCTTTTTTTTTAGTAAGTTTGCAGCACCGTGACGAAGGTTTACCATCTTACAGCTACGGCCACACACGCCCAATCAAAACAACCTATACGCAACAACATGAGAAAATTACTACTCATCATCTCGGCACTGCTCATAACGATAAGCAGCAGCGCACAGCAGAACGCACGTAAGTCATCAGCCCGCCGTCAGGCCCGCACCACAGCCTCAGCCAAGGCCGACAAGAGCCCGATAGTACTCGCTACACCGATACGCCCGGCCAACCAGAAGGACGTAATCAACCTCACCGTACCCAAGATGGATGTCGTAAGGGTGGGATTCGTAGGTCTCGGCATGCGCGGACCGGGCGCGGTGGAGCGCTGGGCCAATATCGACGGCACCGACATCAAGGCCCTCTGCGACCTCGATGCCGACCGCGTGGAGAAGTCACAGAAGATACTTGAGCGCAACGGACGGCACCGTGCCGACGCTTACAGCGGCTCCGCTGACGCATACAAGAAGATGTGCGAGCGCAATGACATAGACATTATATACATCGCTACTGACTGGATTCACCACGTGCCCATAGCCCTCTACGCCATGGAACACGGCAAGAACGTGGCCATAGAGGTGCCCGCAGCCATGACTATCAATGACATCTGGGCACTCATCAACACCTCTGAGCGCACGCGCAAGCACTGCATGATGCTCGAGAACTGCGTATATGACTTCTTCGAGGTGTCCGCACTCAACATGGCACGGCAAGGAGTGTTCGGCGAGGTTCTCCATGTGGAAGGCTCATACCTGCACAATCTCGACGACTTCTGGGGCGAGTACAAGAACAACTGGCGGCTTGACTTCAACCGCAAGAACCGTGGCGATGTGTATCCCACGCACGGTATTGGCCCCGACTGCCAGGTTTTGGGCATACACCGCACCGACCTCATGGACTATCTCGTGGCCATGGACACCAAGGCCGTGAACGGACCCAAGGCCGTGGAGCGCCAGACAGGCAAGCCATGCACCGACTTCCAGAACGGCGACCAGACCTCTACGCTCATCCGTACCATCAAGGGCAAGACCATGCTCATACAGCACGACGTGATGACTCCGCGTCCATACAGCCGCATGTTCCAGATAGTGGGCACCGATGGCTATGCCAGCAAGTACCCTGTGGAGCAGATTCTGCTGCGCAAGGAACAGGCCAAGGGACTCAAGGTAGACTACCAGAACCTCAACTCCCATACTCCACTCAACGACGAGACACGCAATGCCATGCTCAATGACTACACGCCCAACTACGTGAAACAGATTCAGGACAAGGCCAAGACGGTGGGCGGACACGGCGGTATGGACTATATCATGGACTACCGGCTCGTGTACTGCCTGCGCAACGGGCTGCCACTCGACATGGATGTGTACGACATGGCCGAGTGGTGCTGCATAGGCGAGCTGTCAAGGATATCCATTGAGAACGGCTCCGCACCCGTCAAGGTGCCCGACTTCACCCGTGGGGCATGGAAACGCCGCTGACCCAACAAGCCAATCATCAAACCACAACAACCATAAAAGGGCATAAGGAACGCCCACAACGACTCAACATGAACAATGATTTAAACTCTGTCGCCGCACACTTCGGCCTCCACGGCACCGTGGCTGACATCAAGCCGCTCGGCAACGGACTCATCAACGACACGTACAAGATAACCACCGCCGAGCCCGACGCGCCCGACTACGTGCTGCAACGCATCAACAACGCCGTATTCCAGGACGTAGACCTGCTGCAGCACAACATCGAGGTGGTGACGGATCATATCCGCAAGAAGCTGCAAGAGAGCGGTGCCGACGACATAGACCGCAAGGTGCTGACATTCGTCAAGGCCGACAACGGCAAGACATACTGGCACGACGGGCAGCAACACTATTGGCGTGTGTCGGTATTCATACCCCGGGCTAAGACCTACGAGACCGTCAACCCATACTATTCCGAGTTCGCAGGACAGGCGTTCGGGCAGTTTGAGGCCATGCTCACAGACCTGCCCGAGACACTGGGCGAGACCATTCCCGACTTCCACAACATGGAGTTGCGCTACCGTCAGCTCATAGACGCCATGTCATCCGACCGTGCCGGACGGCTTGAGAACGTACACAAGTTCGTAGACGAGATAGAACGCCAGTCGCGGAGCATGTGTCTCGCGGAGCAACTGCACCGCGAGGGCAAGCTGCCCAAGCGCGTATGCCACTGCGATACGAAGGTCAACAACATGATGTTCGACGAGGACGGACACGTGCTCTGCGTCATAGACCTCGACACAGTGATGCCAAGCTACGTGTTCTCCGACTTCGGCGACTTCCTGCGCACTGCCGCCAACACCGTGGCTGAGGACGAACCCGACATCAGCAAGATAGCATTCCGCATGGACATATTCGAGGCTTTCACCGCTGGTTACCTTCGGTCTGCAGGCAGTTTCCTCACACCTGTGGAGAAGGAACACCTCCCCTACGCCGCCATGCTGTTCCCATACATGCAGTGCGTGCGCTTCCTCACCGACTACATCAACGGCGACACGTACTACAAGACAGCCTATCCCACGCACAACCTTGTTCGGGCACGCAACCAGTGGCAGCTATTCCTGAGCGCACGGAGCCATGCCGATGACATGCGGAGGATAATAGAACGCGGCTGTAAATAACGGAAACGCGGCAGCAAATAGCAGAAACACAACTGCGAATAACTGAACACACGGCTGCTGACACCACCGACATGGCATGCGCCAGCACCCACGACACACCAACCCCTGGCACCCGACACGCCGCGCCACCCTCCGAGAGGGCCGACACGAGCATGCCGGGTGTCGGACGTAATAACCCACAACGACACCCCACACCACTGACAACGACACCCCACACAACAGACAATGACAAGCCACACCACAGGCAACGACGACCCACACCACAGACAATGACAAACAACACCGCAGATATGACAACCATAACACAAGCCAGACGCGAGCATGCCGATGCCATAGCGCAGCTCGTGATGACCGCCATGAGCGACGAGTGCTGCCTCAACCTCGCAGGAGAGGGCCACACTCTCCACGACTTCTATGTGCTTATAAGCCGCCTCGCGGCCGCCGAGGTGTCGCAATACAGCTACCACAACGCCATAGTGACACTCGATGCCGACGGCAAAGTATGCGGAGCCGTAGTGTCATACGATGGAGGCAGACTGCATGAGCTGCGCGATGCCTTCATCAAGGGAGCCGCCGAGCTGCTCGGACGTGACTTCACCGACATGGACGATGAGACTTCTGTGGGCGAATGGTACATAGACAGCCTGGCCGTAAGGGCCGACCAGCGCGGCAAGGGCATAGCCCATAAGCTGCTGAATGCCGCCATAGACAGGGCCACAGAGGCCGAACTGCCCGCCGCCCTGCTCGTAGACAAGGGCAATCCCGCCGCAGAACGCCTCTACCGCTCGCTCGGATTCGAGTATGCCGATGATGCAGTATGGGGCGGACACGCCATGCGTCACCTCGTGAGACCACTGCGCTGACACCGCCACACCATGCGCCCCACCACGGCACTGACACAGGAAAGAACAATCAGATATATGAAAATGAGAGAAAACAACGACACCCCTCACACGCCATCCGCCACAGACAGGTTCACCAAATGGGTGAGCTGCTGGGGCAACGCCACCTCCATAACCGACCGCCGCGAGGCCACCTACGCACGCGACCTCACCCTGCGCTACCCCATACGCATACCGTTTGACGGCTGCAAGCTGCGTTTCCGCTTCTCCAACCTCACAGGAACGGAGCCCATCACCATCACCCACGCCAGCGCGGCACGCCCCGCCGACTTCCATAGCAGCCTCACGCCCATAACGTTCGGCGGCGAAACGTCATGCACCATAGCCCCTGGCACGGAGCTTCAGAGCGACGACATGCCCATGGACGTGCATGCCGGCGACACGATAGAGGTGAGCATGTACTTCGGCGGATTCACACAGATGAACGCAGGGACGCTCGTCACCGGGCCGCTGTCTAAAGGACAGTACAGCTATGGCGACTTCGCCGACACGGAGCATCTGCCCATAGACAAGACACGCCACACTCAGTGGTTCTACTTCCTCAACACCATAGACATACTCACCGAGCCTGATAACCACGCGCTGATATGCTACGGCGACTCCATAACGGCACAGAGCTGGCCCGACTGGCTCGCGCTGAGGGCATGGAATGAGCACCGCCGCCACGTGGCAGTGATAAGACGCGCCGTGTGCGGCACGCGCATACTGCGCCAGTACGACTGCATCACCTACCAGGCATACGGACTGCGCGGTGCCACACGGTTCCCCATAGAGATGAACGTGAGCGGAGCCACCGACGTGATAATACAGCATGGCATCAACGACATAATACACCCCGTGGGCACAGACGTAAACCCGTTTCGCCCATGGAGCGACATGCCCACCATTGATGACCTGGAGCACGGCGTACAGGACATATACGTGGAGCACGCACGTCGCCTCGGGCTGCGCGTATGGAGCGGCACCCTGCTGCCCATAGAGGGGTGGCGCACGTACAGTGCCGACCGCGACAAGCTGCGCTGCGAGTTCAACACATGGCTGCGTGAGTCGCCGCTGTTTGACGGCTGCGTAGACTTCGACCGTGCACTGCGCGACCCCGACCACCCATCGCAGTTCGCCCCCGGCTACGACTCTGGCGACCACCTGCACCCAAGCGAGGAAGCCTACAAGGCCATGGCCGCGTGCGTACCTGGGCATCTGCTCTGACACGCGGCGGCACGACAGCCACTGCATACCCACGGTCAGCCCCAACGGGCTGCGCCAACAAACGACATGCGCCCTGCCGGTGGCATGAGTACGACAATATACCAGTCTGTACTCACGCCGCCGACAGGGCGCATGCTTTTGCATTCATGCCGCGCACGGCAGGGCGTCACTTCACGCCTTCCACCGTATATCCTGCATCACGGAGCTGCTGGAGCACTCCCTTCGCGCCCAACAGGTGCGCCGCGCCCACGGCGAAGAACGTGGGCCGCTCCTTCATTATGCCCGGCATGGCCTTGACCCATGCGTCGTTGCGGTCGTCGATAAGATCTTTCTTCTCCTCAGCCGTCATGGCGCAAGAGCTGCCGTACCCCTTCTCCACGGCCTTCTGCAGCTTATCCAAGTCTTGTGAGCAGTAGGCATCGGTAAGCTCATCCATAGAGTCGGCATACTCATCCTCATGGTGTATGAGGCACATGAGGGCCTCCACCTGACGCTTCATGGGCTTGTCGAACACCATGCGGCCCTGCCGCTCCACGGTCTCAAGTCCGCCCACAGGCTCGTTGTTCTTCACAGCCTGTGCCTGGAAGTACTTGTCAAGGCTCGACGATGGGTCGTACTCGCCCATGTGGCGTGTCATGTATATGACCTTCTGCAGCTCCACGGCCAGCGCGGCAGGGGTCATGCGCCCCATCTTCTCCATGACCTGCGGACTGCTCAGTCCCACGCCCATGAGCCTCTTGAGGAAGGCATCCACCTCCTTATACTGCGTAGCCGAGAGCACATCGCGCAGAGTATCGCCGCCAGGCAGGTACATCATACGTGAGAGCATCTTCACCGTGTCGGGCTTCTCGGCATCGGCAACAATCAGTTCGCCGTACACCTGGTCGGTGGCCACGAGCGCATCGCGCACACCCGTCACCTGACTGGCGAAACCGGCGTTGCACAGATGATGCGTGCCTATGATGTACGAGGGCTTCTCAAGTCCGTTGCCCGACACCTTGTAGAGCAACTGCGCCCCGGCATCAGCAGCCGTAAGGCATGCCAGGAGCAGCAAAGCAAAAATCTTTCTCATTATCGTTTGTCGTTTATAAGTATTGCGTGCGGTATGTCATTTCGCCACCACGACGTATGCCGATGGGTTGGAGTATGCGGCAGGGATGTCGAAGCTCACGCCGCCGAGCGTGAATGTGGTGCCTCCCTTGACGCTCTGTCCCGTGAAGGTATTGAATGCCTTGGCACTCGAACTGTCGGGGACACTCGCCTTACCGCCTATGCCCATCACCGTGCCGCCGTTGATAACGAAGTCGGCATCCGACTTGAAGGCCGTGCCCTTAGAGGGCGATGCCGCCACGCGCACGTCGCCACCGGCGAGCGTTATGCTGCCGTCGGCCTTCACGGCGTTGGGTTTAGAGTCGTTGGCAGAGTCGTACTTGTACACGCTGCCGGTAGTGACTACGGTGAGACTGCCGCCGCCCACACTGATGTTACCCGTCACATTGAGGCCCTTGGAGCCCATGCCCGTGGCCATAAGCGACAGGTTGCCGGATGTCATATTGAAATTGCCGTCGGTCTTCATGGCCGACGCGCTGGTCACGTCCAGCTTCTCCGTGTCATAATAAGCCTTGCCCGACACCGTCACGGCAGTAGTTCCGCCAGCTATCGTGATGTCGCCCTCAGCCTTTATGCCCTTGCCGGCATCGCCAGTGGAGCTCAACGTGAGCGAGCCGCCGTTGATTATCACCTGTCCGTCGTACTCCGAGCCCTTGAGCTTCTTGCCCACATCCAGGCCGTCGCCCTCACACGTCACGCTCACCGTGCCTCCGTCCATGCGGAAGTACTCGTTGACGTGCAGACCGTCGTTCTTGGCCGCAGACACAGTAAGGCTGCCACAGTCGGCCTTCAGCACCGTGTACTCGTCAGAGAAATAGCCGTGACTTGCGTTTCCAGTGATGGTGAGCGAGCCCTGCCCGGTCATTTCCACATGACCGTTGACGAACATGCAAGCCTTCTGCGAGCCACCAGCGGCATCGGCGAGCACGTTGTCGCCCACCAACCGCACGGCTATGCGCTTGCCGTTGTCTATGGTCACGGCACCGCCCGAGCGGCTTGTGAGGTGCAGATTGTTGAGCACCACCGTCGACTTCATCTCGCCATCCATGTAGAATGAGCCGTCGGCCGACGTGCCGCTGAGTGTGTACGTCACCTCATTGGCAAGCGACGCGTCGGCCACTACCGACACATCGGCGGCAGTGGCCGTCACCGTGAGGTGGCTGGCTATGTTGCCCGCCACGGTGACATGTGCTCCAGTGCTGCCATAGTCTACGCGCACGGTGTTGTCAGCCACGCTCCCGGCCGTCACCACCATGTCGGTGATGTCGGCCACACTGTACGTGCGGCCGAGTATGGTGAGCTGGTTTGCCCCTGCGCATGTCACGTCGCCCACCTGCGCGGCGGAGTATGCGTAGGTCACGTTGCCCACATTCACGTTAAGAGTCTGTGCCGCTGCGGTGTGGGCGAGGCCCAGCACGGCGGCCAATACCAGTATATAGGAGTATATGTTTCTCTTCATCTCACAGCTATTTTAAAAGTCTTACCGTTCTGTCTCACTATGTACACGCCCTTGGCGAGTGCCGCCCTCATCTGCTCGGTGGTGCTGAAGTGCCCCACGCTCACGCCCGACACGGTGGTCACCTCGGCCTCGCCCTTGTCGGTGCTGATGCCCTCTATGCCCGTGGAGGTGTCGGAGAAATAGAGCCGTGCGAGCTTGCTGAGCGGCATGCTCACGGCAGACGTGCCGTTGGTGGCCGTGATGTTGCCGTCGGCGAAGGTGATACGCGTGCCCACAGCCACTACCGACTGACTGGCACCGTTGCTGTCCTCAAGGGTGAGGAAGCCGTAGCCATCGGCCTTGACAACGCCGAAAGCCGTTGCCATAAGGGCCATTGTCAATAAAAATCTTCTCATGTGGTCAATGATTATTTATGATTTCAGAATTTAGTTCGGCACTCCGCCCATGCCGTCAGACGTGCCACGGACATGACGTCAGGCGCATGACGTGCGGCAGGGGGATGCAGTTGCAAAGTTATAAAAAAACATCTGTTCCCACAAGACAACACGCCCTCCAAGACACATCAAGCCGCAAACAGACTGCATCCGCCTACGGAAATGCCGCGTACACAGCCCACTCCTACGGCATGAAAGACCATATACACGCCACGGCACAAGCAGTCGGCATGTGGCATAAGGCTATGTATTATTCAATAAATGGCAGAATCACAAGGCATAAAAGACTGTTGTGGGAACCGCGACAAAACACACCTCATAACTACCTGATTAACAATACGTTGCAAAACGGCCCATTTCGCGCTGCGAAATGGGCCGTTTTGGCTTGTAATATGGGCTGTTTTGCAGTGCGAAATGGGCCGTTTCACAAAACCGTCTGGCCGAGACACATTCACATGTCAGTTTATCTTCACTGCTCCGCGCGTCATCCACCGCCCACGGAAGAGCCTTATGAGGTACATCAGTCCACGGAACGTGAGCTCCACCGCCATGGCTATCCACACGCCGCGCAGTCCGTAGCGTGGCGCGAGGGCCGCCGCCATAGAGAGCCTCACGCACCACATGGATATGAGGTTGATGATTACGGGGCGGAGCGTGTCGCCCACTCCCACGCACACACTGTACACCACGATGGAGGCGGCGAACATCGGTTCGGCGAAAGCCTCTATGCGCAGACACATCACTCCCATGTCGTGTATGGCGGGCACAGGCGTGAGCACGGACATCATCTCGGGCGCGAACACGTACATCACGAGTCCCATCACCGCCATTACGAGCATGCCTATGCCCACGGTGAGGTACGCGAAGCTGCGGCATACGTCCATGCGTCCCGCCCCACGGCTCTGTCCCACGAGGGTGGTGGCGGCCTCTCCTATGCCGTAGCCCGGCATGTAGCAGAGGCTCTCTGCGGTTATGGCGAACGAGTTGGCGGCAATGGCTATGGTTCCGAGCGGTGCCACTATCATGGTGCTCACTATCTGCGCACCGTTCATAAACACCGACTGCAGGGCCATGGGCGACCCTATCTTCAGCGCGTTGCGCACGTATCCGCCGAGCCACCTCACCGCCGACCCGTCCTGACGGAGGTTGAGCACGGCGTTGCGCAACACGGCATAGTAGCCCTGCACGGCGGCTCCGCAGGTTATGGCGAGCGACGTGCCGAGGGCCGCACCCACCACTCCCCACTCTGCCATGTATATGAACAGATAGTTGAAGAGCACGTCGAGCACGCACACGGCTATGCTCACGATACTCGGTATGTGCATGTTGCCCGAGCACTTGAGCATGCCGCCGCACAGATTGCTGAACTGGAAGAAGGGTACTGTGAGCGCGAATATAAGGAAATACATCGACGCGTCGGAGGCTATCGACGCGTTGCCGCCGAGCCAGAACGGCAGCTGGCGGTAGACGAGGAGTCCTATCAATGATATGGAGAGGCTCACCACGGCCGTAGACACTATGCCGTTGCGGAAGGCGGCGCGTGCCTGACGGAAGTCGTTGGCACCGATGTAGTGGGCCACCTGCACCGAGAAGCCCATCGACGCTGCGTTGGTGATGCTGCCCATGAGCCACGTGGTGCTCTCCACGAGACCGATAGACGCTGACGCCTCGGCCCCGAGATGCCCCACCATGGCCGCATCTATGAAGAACATGAGCACGCTCGTCACCTGTGCGAGTATCGACGGTATGCTGAGTCCTACGATGAGCCGCAGCTTGTCGCCCAGCGTCATGGGCTGGCCTGAGCGTATCTTGTAAAGGAGGGCGGTGCTGTTGTACATAAATGACGTCTGATTTTCAGTCTGCAAAGTTAATAAAAATCATGTTGACAACCACACCCACTGTTATAAAACATGCTAAAACGCCGCCCCGTGCCACGCTTCCGCGCACGCGCACCGAGCCACGCACACGGTGCTATCGGCGCACGGCGGAGCCGCCCACGGGTTTCCACAGCGTGTAGCGGCCGTCAGTCCACACGGCCCTGTATGCCCCCTTGCTCATGATATAGCGCATGACGAAGAGGTCCTTGGCCGTATGTGCGTCGGCATCATCGAGTATGCTGGGCAGACGGTGGGTGTGCGCGAGGGCGTAGTCGATGTAGCGGCTGTTCATTATGTCGCCCGAGAACACCGTGGAGTACACGGCATAGGGACGGCATCCGAGCAGCGATATGGCCGTAAGCGAGCCGTTGCTCACGAGGTACTCACCGTCAGCAAGCATCGGTTTCACACGCCTCAACAGGTAGTTGTGGGTGTCGGCATTGTGGCGTGTCGTCATGATGGGGCCTGTCAGAGGGCTGTCTACCCTGTATCGGCACTCCAGTCTGTTGCCGTCCTCCATCATGGGGCGCAGCACATTGGTGTATATCATGGCGCAGCACACAGCGGTATAGCACAGGCGGAGGATCTGTCTGTAAGCCGCGCGGCCCTGTCTGCACGCAAGCAGCAGACACTGGTGCCGCCACTGACGGTCGAAGGCATACAGGGCCATGGGCAGAGCCAGCATGCACGTACCCTTGCACGCGAATGCCGCGCCGGCATTGCTGCCGAGCGGAGCAAGCACAGGCAGACACATGGCCAGGGCGAACAGGTGTTTCAACTCAGCACTCTCAGCCCTGTCTGTGAGGCACAGTGCCAGGCCGAACAGGCAGATGCCTATGGTGATGCTCGACGGATGCTCCCACAGATACACACACAGCACCATGACACCCGACAGTGCCGCGAGCCACAGCACGCGCCACAGGCCCGCCATATGGCGCAGCGTGAGCCAGCACAGCCATCCCACCGCCACGATGACGGAGGTGGCGGCCACCTCGGTCTTGTGTATCTCGTAGAAGCAGACGATGACGTTCTTCAGACTGTGGCTGTCGGACGCGTTGCCTCCCACGGTCATTATGTTGCGCAGCGTGAATGCCATCACGTCGCCATAGCCCAAGAGCCACACCACAAGTCCTGTGGCGATGATTCCCAATACCCATCCTGCCGCGAACGACAGGGCCTGGTATCGGAAGCCGTATCTGCCCCATCTTACCACATGTCCCGTCAGCCATGCGGCCAACGGAAGCATGATGAAGGCGAGATTGGTTATGCGGAAATAGAAAGACAGGCCGATGAGGAATCCCGACAGGACCATATAGCCCCACCCCGAGGCCATGCCCCTGTGGTAGCAGAGTATGGCCAGCATGACAAGCAGCATGGTGTAGTCGTTGTAGTTTATCTCGGTGTAAGCCCCGAACAGCGACAGCACGGTGAGGGCAAGGCCGGCTATGACGTACCGCACTGGCACGTATCTCCTGCAATAGGCGTACACCATGGTCTGCATGACGGCCGTAAGCACGAGGTACATCACACGCAGGGCCATGAAACCGTCGGCATGCAGCAGCCGCATCACGCCCGACGACGCGACAAACGACAGCAGCCACTGGCCGAGAAACACCGACGCACTGGCATCGTCGGCTATATGCTCACAGCCCGACATGTACATGCCGATGTCAAGGTACGACAGCCCCTGCAGCATCTGCATGCCGAGATATGATGTGGAAATGACAAGGTATATGATGAAAGAGGCGTTCTCCTTGCACAGCCTCCTGGCACTGTTGCGTTCAGACATGACCATAGCAGTTGTTGAAGTGGGTAAATGAAGGGACAGCCGCTGGCGGCTTACTAAAAAAGGCCATGCCAATACCATAATACGCATTGGCATGGCCTGTATCATTGAGTCGGCATCGTGTCACATCCGTAGCGGCACGATGCTGTGCGCAGACATCACTTTGTCTCGTCGGTCTTGGTGAGCCGCAGACAGTCTATGAGCGCGTGATTGGTGTTGATGTTCATATTCTCGTCCTCTGGGCGGAACTCAAGCGTCACGGTGTGGTTGCCTTTCGCGAGGCTGAGACGTACGGAGTTGGAGTATCCCCAGTCGTCCCAGTTGCCCTCACCACGCTGCGGCAGCACCACGGTTCCAGCCTTCTGGCCGTCGATGAGCAGCGTGCGCACGGTGCAGCGGTTGCGTGTGTTCACTGGGCCATTGCCGTTGGCATAGCGGAACGAGAGCGCGTAGCTGCCCTCATCGGCCACGCTCACGGGGATGGAGAGCACCGCTTTCTTGCCGGCCTCAACGAATCCTGCGCCCGAGAAGCCATGAATGCCACCAGCGGGCTTGTTCTTCATCTCGCCCGAAGTGGCCGAAGTGCCCTCGCCCGGCATCTCCACCACGAAGGAGGTACGTGTGGAGCGTGGCTCGGAAGCGAATCCCTCCATGCCGTTGCCGCTCACTCCTATGACCTGATACTCACCTGGAGCAGAGGCATCGAAGGTGGTGCAGCGCGTCTCTGCTATGCGCTTGCCGTTGCGAAGCACCACATAGTGGCCGATATACTCTATCGGGTTCCAGCACAGAGTGGTGCCGTCGAGCCATGTGATGGGCGTGAGCGGAGCCTTGGCATTGTTCACATTGTGTACCTTGAGGGCCGGTATGTCATTGTCGGCCATCACTATCTCCACGGTCATCTTGCCCTTGGCCTTCTTCGCCAGTATGCGTGGCTGCTGCTCCTTGCCGTTCACCTTGAAGCTCTTTATCACGTTGCCGCGTCCGCTCACGGTGATGTCGAGCACGGCATCGCGGTACTTGAAGTTGGTGAGCGTGCGTGTCCCGGCCAGTGCCTTGGGCACGAACGGATGGAAGGCGAGGCCGTCTGCCTCAAACTCTATGCCGAAAAGTATCTTGTGAGTGAGGGCGAGATTGCCGCTCAGACACCACAACATGTTGGACGAGTTGAGCTGTGTGGCAATGTCGCCGTTGTCGAGATTGAAGTTCTCCTTGTTGGTGCAGAACAGCGCGGCGGGGCGGAACACGGAACCGATGGCCTGCATCACGCCCTCCTCATTGCCGGCCTTGGCGTTGGCCAAGGCCCACCACGACGCCACCCATGGCCACAGGGCGTTGTTGTGATAGGCCGGCATGTCGTCTATCTGGGGGTAGAATATGGCTGCGCCGAACGGTGTCGTGGGGTTGCTCTCGGTTATGGTCTTGGCACGGTCGGCATCGGCTATGCCCCACATTATGGCAAGCGACTCGCCGAGAGTCTCCGCACGGGGATTGAGTATGAGGTTGTCGCGGCCATACTGGTACATGGCATAGTAGCCCTTGTCGGCCATCCACAGGTGGCTGTTCACCGCCTCGGCTATGATGTCGTGCCGCTTCGTGGCCTCAGCCTGTGTTTTCTTGTCGCCCATCTCGCCCGCAATGGCCGCCAGCACCTGCCATGCGCGGGCATGTACTATGGACGTAGAGAGCGTCTCGGTGTTGAATATGTCGGCGCACTGCATCCATTTCGGGTGGCTCTGCTCACGCCAGTCTATGAACGAAGTCTCTCCTTTCGACAGCCCCGTGGCCTCATCGTACACGGTCTTGGCATCGGTCTCGAGCGAGCGTTTTATCACAGGGTAGATGAACTTGAGCCAGTTCTTGTCGCCAGTGACCTTATATACCTCGTAGGCGGCCACACACCATATCTCACGGTCGGTAGATACGGGCCATGCTCCGCCCGACCCTGTGTCCTGGATGATGCGCCCCAGCTTGTCAACTTTCTTCTGAAGGGATATGCGTGATGCCTCTGGCTGCAGGTAGGCCATAGACAACAGAATGGAGTAACTCACGTCGCGAGTCCACACCCCGGCCCACTCCTTGCCTGTGCGCAGCGTGGTGTCGGGCTCCACGGCGTTCACCATCTCGTCCAGTCCCATGTTGTATATGGCGGTATGCAGACGGTTTGGCGTGGTAAGACGCGGGTAAGCGGAGAGGTCGTTCTTGCGTTTCCACTGCTTGTTTATGCCCATTCGGTAGCCAGGCTGTGCCGCGTAGGTAGACACTATCTCGTCATCGGCAGTGGCAGTGGCCATGAAGGGGCCCTGGCTTATGGTATCGCCATGCCAGGCGTATGCTTTGGTTTTCACTATGTTCTGGGCACCAGCAGAGACAGCTCCGCACAACACCAGAGTACAAATCATCGTTTTCCTCATGATTTTACTGTATTTTTAAGATTGGTAGTTCGCAACTACAAGAATGTCGTTATAGCTCAATCAGTATACCATTGTATTCACAGTACTGAAAGCTCACGTTAGGTTAAAGGCCGACAGCGGCCAGATGCATCGGGGATGTACATCTATACACGAGCGCAGACGCGCCAATGACGATGCCCCGACATCACGGCAAAGGTAAGCATAAAATCCGAGATGCCGACCACTTACGGCAGAAATTCTTTCGTGGCAGCGGCTTTTCGTGCCGTTCTCACACTTCGTTCGTGTCGCTCTCCCACATCGTTCGTGCCGTTATCCCACATCGTTCGTGCCACTCCTCCATATCGTTCGTGCCACTCCTCCATATCGTTCGTGCCGTTATACCACACCGTTCGTGCCGTTATACCACATCGTTCGTGCCGCTCGTCAAGGCCATCCATGTATCTCGCACAAGTCTTTCATATATTTTCTCAAGCCCGCTTCACACGGCAGGAGCAAACGAAACGTCCCCGACAATGCCGTCGTGACAATTGCCGGGGACGCTGTATCAGCGTGGCGTACCGCCCATGCCGTCAGGGAATCCAGTCAGGCGCATGATGTCGATGACGCTCTGGTTGTACTCATTTATGGCATCGGCCCGCTTCATCTGCATCTCCACGAGCCCCTTGAGCATGTCCATGTAGTCGTAATATCCTATCTCGCCATTGGCATACTCAAGCCCTGCTATGCGCACAGACTCCTTGTACTTGTCTATGCCCTCGCCCTCGTAGAAGTCTACCTTAGCCTTGGCGGCATTGTATCTGCTCAATGCCAGGGCGTAGTCGCCATCGGCCTGTGCCTGCTGTTGCTGCATCTCAAGCCGCGCTATGTCGCGTTCCTGCCGCGCGGCACGCACCTTCGCCTTCGTGGCTCCGAAGAAGAGAGGGAGGCCTATGCCCACCTCGAAGCCCATGAAGTTGCCGCCGTCAAACCGCGTGCGGTGCTGCTTGTACGGGTCCCAGCCCGTGAACACGAGCTGATTGCGCAGCGACAGGCTCAGCGATGGGGCGAAACCGTTGCGTGCAACACCCAGTGCCTTCTCGGCGATGTCTACCTGTGAGCCGGCATACTGGCCTCTCGGCGACAGCGTGAAGCTGTATGGCTGCGGCGTGAAATCAATCTTACGGAGACACGTATCGGCAATGGCCACAGGGCCATCGGCCCCTGTCAGCGATGCCAGACGGGCACGCTGTGCTTCGATGCGTGCGAACGCCGCGTCGCGCTCGAGCCTGTTCTCCTTGACCATCATCTCCGCCCTGAGGGTCGCCACACGGCTCACGTCGCCGGCATCGCGGTGCCCTGTCACGATGTTATGGTAATGAGTGAGCACGCTGTCCTGCTCGCACAGCACGCGCATGAGCTCATACTCATAGGCCAACTGCATGTATGCCGAACTGACATCGGCCATGAGCTGCGTCAGCACCACCTCGCGGCGTGCGCTCTCGGCCTTGGTCTCCGACTTCAACTGGCGGTGACGGGCTATATACAGCGTCGGGAAGTCGATGCTCTGCGTCAGCGACAAGGCGTTGTCGGGGCTGCCGCCAGACGTAGGGTCCTGCGACAACGTGAGGTCGGTCTTGTCTATGTCCCACGCGGTGCCCTGCAACGTGCGTGCCCGCTCCACCGACTTGTCGGCGGCCATGATGCTGGGATTGTGGGCCGTGGCAAGCTCTATGCACTGCCGCAGCGTGAGGGCTACGCGCTGGGCCTGTGCGGGCTGTGTGGCGAGAGGGGCCGCAAGGCCGCACATTATGGTAAACTTAACATATATTCTATTCATCTGTCTGTCATTTTTTCGTAAACATCTTATATATAGCCGGCAGCACAAGCAGCGTGAGGATGGTAGACGTAAGCAGACCGCCTATCACCACCGTGGCGAGCGGACGCTGCACTTCCGCGCCGTCGCCGTGCGACAAGGCCATGGGCAGGAAACCCATAGAGGCCACGAGAGCCGTCATGAGCACAGGGCGCAGACGCGTCATGCAACTGTCTACTATGCGCCTGTGTATGTCCGCAACGCCCTCGCGCTGCAGCATGTTCATCTGTCCGATGAGCACGATGCCGTTGAGCACGGCCACGCCGAAGAGCGCGATGAAGCCCACTCCGGCCGATATGGAGAACGGCATGCCCCTGAGCCACAGTGCCCACACGCCTCCGATGGCGGCCAGCGGTATGGCAGAGAACACGAAGAGCGACTCACGCAGGTTGCGCACCGTGGCATAGAGCAGCAGCAGTATGGCTATGAGCGCGACAGGAACCACCACGAGAAGGCGGTCGATGGCGCTCTGCAGGTTCTGGAACTCGCCGCCATACGTGTAGTAGTAGCCCTCGGGCATGCGCAGACGGGTGTCGAGCAACTTCTGTATCTCATCCACCGTGCCCTTGACGTCGCGTCCCTTGACGTTGAATCCCACATATATGCGGCGTGCGCCGTTCTCATGCGACACCTGCGCAGGGGCCTGACGGTAGTCTATGGAGGCTATCTGACTGAGTGGTACGGTAGTGCCGTCGGCCAGTGGAATGGCCAGTGAGCGCAGCGACTCCTCCGTGCGCAGCGACTTGTCGAGCCGCACCACTATGTCGAAGCGTCTCTCGCCCTCGTACACCACGCCCGCCGTGCTGCCGGCGAAGGCCGTGGAGAGCACGCGGTTCACGTCGTCTACGCTCACGCCGTAGCGCGACATGAGCTCATGATTGTACCTTACCTGTATCTGCGGTAGGCCCGACACCTTCTCCACCGACACGCCCGACACGCCCGACACGCCGCGTATGAGCCGCGCCACCTTGTCGGCCAAGCCCGTGAGCGTGGTGAGGTCGTCGCCGAAAATCTTTATGGCCACGTCCTGCTTTATGCCGGTGAGCAGCTCGTTGTTGCGCATCTGTATGGGCTGCGATATCTCGGCATCGAGGCCGGGGATGGTTTTCAGCGTGGCCTCCATCTTCTCCATGAGCTCAGGTGTGGTGCCGGCCGACGTCCATTCTGCCTTCGGACGCAGCGCCACCATTATGTCGGCACGCTCCACAGGCATAGGATCGGTGGGTATCTCCGCGCTTCCTATGCGGCTAACCACCTGCCTCACCTCGGGGTATTGTGAGCGCAGGAGTCGCTCGGCCTTGGTGCATGCCTCCACCATCTGCGACAGCGACGTGCCCTGCGACATGCTCATCTCCACGGCGAAGTCGCCCTCCTCGAGCGTGGGTATGAACTCACCGCCGAGGAAGTGGAAGCCCACAGCGCTGACGCAGAACATGGCCACGGCAGCCGTGATGACGTTGCGGTACTGCCGCAGCACCCAGTCGAGCACGCGGCGGTAGTAGCGTTGCAGCACGGCCATCATGCGGTCGGCGAAGTTGCCGGCCACGGCCACGCGGCGGCTGAGCAGCACGCTGCTGGCCATGGGCACGTAGGTGAGCGACAGGATGAATGCCCCGAGTATGGCGAAGAACACCGTCAGGGCCATGGGACGGAACATCTTGCCCTCTATGCCCACGAGTGTCATGAGCGGCACGTACACTATCATTATCATTATCTCGCCGAAAGCCGCGCTCTGCCTGATGCGCGACGCTGAGTAGCGCACCTCCTCGTCCATCTCGCTGCGGCTCAGACGCAGCGACGGATACTTGCCTCGGCTGCCGTTGACGTGCGCCACCACCGCCTCCACGATTATCACAGCCGAGTCTACTATCATGCCGAAGTCTATGGCACCGAGGCTCATGAGGTTGCCGTCTATGCCAAACGACTTCATCATGCCAAACGCGAAGAGCATGCTCAGCGGTATGACGCTGGCCACGACAAGCCCTGCGCGGAAGTTGCCGAGAAACAGTATGAGCACGAATATCACAATGAGTCCGCCCTCCACGAGGTTGCGTGCGATGGTTCCCTCCACGCGGTCTACGAGGCGCGTGCGGTCGATAAACGGCTCTATGACCACACCCTCGGGCAGCGACTGCTGTATCTGCGCGATGCGCTTCTTCACGTTGCGGCTCACCTCCTGGAAGTTCTCGCCCTTGAGCATGATGGCTATGCCGGTCACCACCTCCCCCTCGCCGTTGCGTGTCACGGCTCCGAAGCGCGTGGCATGGCCCAGCTTCACGTCGGCCACATCGCCGATGGTCACGGGCACGCCACCCTCCGACTTCACGGTGATGGCCGCTATGTCGGCGGTGTCGGCCACGGTGCCGAGGCCACGTATGTAGTACTGGCTGGAGTTCTGCTCTATGTAGCTGCCGCCGGTGTTGGCGTTGTTGCGCTCCAGGGCATCGTACACGTCGGCGATGGTCAGGCGGTTGGCGTTGAGGCGGTCGGTATTCACCGCCACCTCATACTGCTTGACGTAGCCGCCCCAGCCGCTCACCTCGGCCACGCCGGGCGTGCCAGAGAGCTGCTTGCGCACTATCCAGTCCTGTATGGTGCGCAACCGCGTGAGCGAGTACTTGTGCTCATAGCCCTTCTTGGCCCGCACCGTGTAGTGGTATATCTCGCCGAGGGCCGTGGCTATGGGCCCCAGCTCGGTGTCGGTGCCGCTGGGCAGGTCCTTCACGGCCTCAGTGAGCATCTGGTTGACCTGCGAGCGTGCCCAGTATATGTCGGCATCGTCGTCGAACACAAGTGTTATCACCGACAGTCCGCTGCGCGATATGCTGCGGCGTTCCTGCAAGCGCGGTATGTTGGCGAGTGCCATCTCTATGGGAGTGGTGATGTACTGCTCCACCTCCTGTGCCCCGAGGGCCGGGGCCTGGGTGATGACCTGCACCTGATTGTCGGTGATGTCGGGGGTGGAATCGAACGGCAAGTGCATGAGCGACCATACTCCCCACACCGCCATTGCTATGGTCATGATGCCGACCACCATCTTATGGCGTATCGACAAGTCTATAAGTCTCTGAAACATAGATACTCAGTATAGTGGTGTGGGACTAATGCTCGTCGGCATGCTCGCCCGTGAGCGATGCCAGGTAATACACATTGTCGGTGACGATACGGCTGTCGGGGCGTATGTGCTCGCACAGGTCCACCTCGGTGAAGCCGTCGCTCGTAACGCCCGTGGTGACCTCGTGGCGCGAGAAGGAGTACTTGCCGCCGCGCGGCTTGCCGTTGAGCGCGAAGATGTACGACTTGCCCTCGGTGCTGACTATGGCCTGTGATGGCAGCGCACGGCACTTCTGCCGCCCCGTGGCTATGGTGCCGCTGACGTACATGCCGTCGATAAGGCCCTGACGGGGGGACGCGTCGAGGCGCACGTGTACGGCCACCGACTTGGCTGCGTCGTTGAAGTACTGGTTCACTCCGTACACGCGTCCGCGCAGCACGCGTCCCGGCTGGTTGGCGAGCAGGAGCTCCACGCGGTCGCCCACGGCCACCTTGGCCACGTCTTTCTCAAACACGTTGAGGTCGCACTCCATGGCGCTGTTGTCGCGTATGGCCAGCAACGGCGACTGCATGTCGGCATAGCTGCCTATCGACGCGCTGATGCGGCTCACGGTGCCGCTGATGGGGGCACGCAAGGGGAACACCGTGGCGAAGCTGCCCGACGCCACCGACTTGGGGCTGATGCCCATCTGGCGCAGCTGCTGCCCTATGCCCGTGAGCGATGCGTCGGCGATGCGTGCCGCCGTCTCGGCCTGCTGAAGGTTCTTGGCCACGCCGGCACCAGCCTTGGCGAGCGTCTGCTGACGCGTGAGCTCGGCACGTGCGGCCTCGCTCTCGCGCAGGGCGGTGAAATACTCGCGCTGCAATGTCACCACGCCGGTGTTCTCCACCGTGGCCACCACCTGCCCCTTGGACACGCGCTGCCCCTCGCTCACGAGTATGGAGCGCACCACGCCGCCCATCAGCGACGACACGTCGGCCATGGACTGCGGGCGGAGCACGAGCGTGCCCGTGACGCGCAGTGTGGCATCAAGCTCACGTGTCTGCACCTCGCTCATGCGCAGCTCGGCGGTGGACACCTGCTGCTGGGTGAGCGGTATGTCGTCAAACGAGTCAGACTCCTCATGCTCCTCGTGGTCGTGTCCGTCAGACTCTGGTCTCTGGAAATAAGTGAATGCGCCGACGGCCAGCAACGTGGCGGCGGCTACTAACAGGATTCTCTTTATCATTGTATATTCTTTCGTTTGGTTCGTACATTGCCGACAGCACCACACGCACGCCGTAAGGCGCGGCATGGAGCCCCGGATTGTGGATGCAAAGTTACGGATACGATGCCGCAACTCAGTTGCAATGCACACGCACGGCGGCACATTGCAACCCGGTTGCATGCCCACGGCGACCGCCGAAGGATGCTACCCTACGAAAGAATATGCAGGAGGGCCGCGCCTACTGACCGACGGCAGCAACGCGCTGCACGCCCCAGACGACGGTTCCGACGGCCACTGAGCCACGCCTACGTGCCACTGAGCCACAGGCACATACGCCACGGGCAATGCCGCGACGGGCGTATGACTGCCATCGAAGATGTGGCGGCGCACGGTGCTTACCGTCTTAGAGTTGATTACAAAGCGGTGTATCTTGCCGAGCGAGCACTCGCCACGCTCGTTGTCCTCATGCCCTGTGTGGCGGTCGTTGACCGCCCCGTCGTCGGCACAACGTTCCTCCACGAAGCACACGCTCTCCATGTGGTGATGGTGAAGCACCACCGTAGAGAGCAGCACCACGCACGTGGCCAGCCACAAGGAGTATATGTAGATACGCCGTCTGTTCATGATAGTATGATATTGCTGCGTGCAAAGTTAAGCAAAAAACACGACATAGCGCACCACCCAAGCCGATATTCTCCACCCATAAAGCACACGCTCACAAACAGCCCACGCCGCACCGCTTTGCGAAATGGGCCGAAACGCACTGCGAAACGGCCCATTTCACCGTGCAAAACGGCCCATTCCGCACGGTAAAACGGGCCGTTTTGCAACCGCATTATAATTATTTGATACACAATGCGTTACAAATCAGTCTCGAAACACTGACCACACTACCCCAAAGAGCCGCCCTGCCCGGCCCACAACAAACCGCGCGGCACATGCTTGCCAACTCGGATAAATTGATTAATTTTGCACCACATTACTGTAATCACGACTCAAAATACACAACACACACATGACACAACTAATGTTAATGACTCTCTCCACCGGCTCCATGCCGCTGAACATACTGCTGCTCGTGGGCGGCATAGTGTTGGTACTGAAAAGCGCCGACTGGCTCACCGACGGCGCAGTGGCCATGGCATCGCGCTTCGGCGTGAGCCAGATAGTGATAGGACTCACCATAGTGGCCATGGGAACGTCGATGCCCGAGCTGTGCGTAAGCCTGGTGTCGGCACTGAAAGGCACGCCTGACCTGGCCGTGGGCAACGTGGTGGGCTCCAATATCTTCAACACACTGCTCATAGTGGGATGCTCCGCTCTGGTGGCTCCGCTCGTGGTGAAGCCCTCCACGGTGAGGCGCGACATGCTGTTCGCGCTGCTGGCCTCGGCCATGCTGCTCGTGATGTGTGCCGATGGCACTGTGAGCCGCAGCGATGCCGCGCTGCTGCTCGTGGCGTTCGCGGTATTCATGACGGTCACGCTGCGTGGCTCAAAGGATGCCGGCGACGACGGCGGACAGGCTGCCGCGCCCACTGGCATGGCACGTGCCGCGCTGCTCATAGTGTGCGGTCTGGCCGGGCTGGTGGGCGGCTCCAACGTGTTCGTAGACAATGCCTCATACGTGGCGGCACAGTTCGGTGTGTCGGATGCCGTGATAGGACTCACCATAGTGGCCGGTGGCACGTCGCTGCCCGAGCTGGCCACGAGCATGGTGGCAGCACGCAAGGGCAACAGTGACATAGCCATAGGCAACGTCATAGGTTCCAACGTGTTCAACATACTCATGATACTCGGCGTGACTGGGGCCGTGGCACCACTGCACATACAGGGCATCACCACCGTAGACTTGTCCACCATGGGCGTGAGCACGGTGGTGCTGTGGCTGTTTGCACGCACCAAGTACACGGTGGCACGCTGGGAGGGCGGCGTGCTCGTGGCCCTGTTCGCGGCATACATGTGGTGGCTCATAGCCACGGTGTGACAGGCACGCACGGCATACAGGCACAGGCAAGACGCACAGAGGCGGCAGTCCCCGGATGTCAGGGGGCTGCCGCCTCTGCGTATATCATGGCCACGGACAGGCCTACCGCTCAATAGCTCACGTAGTACAGCCACTTGCCGCGTATGTCAGACGACTTGCTGCCGTCGGCATGGCTGAAGCCCTTGTCTGCCGTGATGGCCGATGAGTGCTTGCTGTAAGCATAGAACGAGCCGCCGCTCACGGTGGCCTTGCCGTCGCACTTCACGGCCTTGGGTGATGACTCCGACGAGGCTCCGAGGGCGAGCACGCGCACATCACCGCCGCTCACCAGCACGTCGCCGTTGGCCTTGATGCCCTTGGCACCGCGTCCCGAGGACTTGAGGTAGAGAGCTCCGCCGCTCACGATGAGCGAGCTGTCGCACTTCAGCGCCGCCACATTGGTAGTGTCCGTGCCCTCCACGAGGTATGTGCCGGTGGCTATAGCCGTGGTGCGGCCGCCCGACACTTTGATGCTGTCCTCGCAGTTGATGGCCTTGCCGCCGTCGGCAGAGGTCTGTATGTTGAGCACTCCGCCACGGATGTATATGCCGTCGTTGGCCTTCAGGCCGTTGCCGGCGGTGCTGCTCACGTCTATATGCACCCCGGGACGGAACAGGAGGTAGTCGTCACTGGCTATGCCGCTCTTGTATGCAGACTCCACCTGAAGGCTACCTGTGCCGCTGAAGAGTATCTGCCCCTCGCTGAACATGGCCCCCTTCTGCTTCTCGCTGCCCGCGAACACGAAGTCGCTGCCGCACGACAGTTTGTTGGCGGTGCCGTCGGCAAGCACCACGTACATGGACTTGCCGCACTGTGAGTTGACGGCCGCGCCGTGAGGGTTGTGGAGCTGCACACCGTTCATCACCACCTTGAACTTGTTGCGGCTGTATATCTTGAACGAGCCGTCGCTGCTTGCACCGCTCAGCACGTACTCCACGCTGCGCGTGCTGGAGCTCACCGTGACGTGTGCGCCGTCGGTCTGCACGCTGACGCCCGTGCCCGCGCCGCTCACCACGGCCGTGCTGCCGCTGAAGCTGATGCTCACCACGGCATCGAAGGTGTTGTTCTCCACGTAGTCATTGTCGTCGGCGGGCACTGTCTCCTGCGGTTCGGTGAGTGCGGAGTAGTCGAGCTCCACGCCGAGCGGCTCGAAGTCGCGGTCGGGCACGAGCTGCCCGAAGTCGGTGTCGTCGTTGGTGCATGATGCGAGGAGCATGGCCGCAGCCAGCAACGTATATATATAATGTATAGCTTTCATCGTAAGTAAATGTTCAGAATTAATTTTATATAAAAGCCTTCTTCTTGTTTTTCCGTGTCAAGAATTAGAGATTTGGAGAATTTTTCTTTTTACAAAAACTATCTCCACGGTATGGAATCAAGAATCAGAAAAAGCGTAACGGCTCTGACTTTACCATAATTCTCTTATTCTTGATAACTTTAACGACAGAGAAAATTCTCTATTTGGCTTTCGCCGAACGTTGTTTCTCTAATTCTTGACATAAAAATAATCTTGACTATCTATTTATATGTCGTCAGAACTTGAACTTGTACTCCACACCTATGACGTGCGCGTCGTTGTCGGTGTCGTCGTCATAGAGCGACTGGTAGCGGTAGTACGCCCCCACCACGTGACGCTTTCGTATCTTCAGGTCGGCTCCCACGGTGTAGCGTACCTTCTGCACGGCCCATGCGTTGTAGGTCTCTATGCTGGCGTAGGGGTCTACCTTGCACTTGGGTATGTTGTAGTCTACCTGCAGGCGCGAGCGGAGCACGTTGCGCCCCTTGCCCTTTATGGTCTTGTCCTCCCACTGACTGTTGTCGAAGTCGTAGCGGTCGGTGGTGTGCTCGGGGCGGTAGGTGTACTGCCAACGCTCACGCAGCGACAATTTCCAGGCCCCTGCGGCGACACTCGCCGTGAGCGATGCCGTGGCGCGGTGGCGTGAGCCCCAGAACGAAGGCCGCCAGTTGTTGTAGCTGCCATCGGCATGGAGGGATATGTCCTCGCGGTTGTTGTCGCGCAGGAACACATAGCCCACGTCGGCCTTGAGCCACGGCGTGAGCTTGTAGCCGGTAGACACGCCGAGGCTCCAGCGGTCGGCGGTGCGGGCATCGTTGCGCGTGCGGAACTCGCCCTCGGCCTCCACACTCCACTTCTTGTTTATCTTCTTCTCCACTCCGAGCGAGGTCCACAGCCCGAACTCGCCGGACTGTGCCGCACACTCTGCCGTGGCGGCGGCCATGACGGCGCACACGGCCACGATACGGCGCATGCTGCGCAGGGCGGTGCTTATGAGTTTACCTGTGTCCATTCTTCCTTTGAGAGTTTTAGTTTGTTGTTTACTTCTGTAGACGGGTTCTCGCTGTCGGTCTCGTAGTACACCTTCAGCACGGCCATGTCGCGCAGGAAGTCAATGCCTCCAACCTCCACACGCGACACATTGAGGCCCGTGCGCTCGCGCAGGTCGGCTATGAGGTCGGCGCGGCGGGCTGGGGTGATGAGATCTATGCGGTCGTACTGTATGAGCTTGGCCGCCACATGCTTCAGCAGTATGTAGCTCTCAAAGAACCACGTGGCCACGAGAAACACCGCGTTGGTGGCGAACAGCTCGGCATAGCTGATGGTGGTGGCGAGGGCGTTGATTACCGACATGGCGATGATGCTGAACAGATAGGTCATCTCCCTCACCGGCATCGACTCCGTGCGGTAGCGTATGATGCCGAAGATGGCGAACAGGCCGAGGGCGAACCCTATCTTCAGCTTCACGCCGCCGAGCAGGTATATGAGGAAGAATATGCTTATGCTGATGAGCATGAACGTGAAATAGTAGTCGCGGCGGCGGCCCTTGGGATAGTACAGGCAGTGTATCATGACCCATACTATGGCCGTGTTGAAGAAGAAGCGCAGCATCATCTGCAGCAAGTCGTGGCTCTGGATGAGGGGTGTGCCGAGGAGGTCGAGGTTTTCAATATCTTCCATGTGTGATTGTTGTTTTTAGTGATTACAGTATTATATATCGTTGGAGGGGGTGGCATGTGCATGGCGCGGTGCCGCCGACGGCTGCGGCACGGGTGCGGCGTTGAGCCTGAACACGCGCCGCTTGCGTGGCTTGAACCTGTTTTGCCGCAGTGTGTCGTCAGTCATGGCCATACCCATGCAGTACTTGCTGAAGCCCATGGGCTTGATGCGCAGCGTGCGCAGCATATCTACTATGGGCGAGAAGGCCAGCGAGTCGCGCTTCAGCTCTATGATGACCACGTGGCGCAGATCTACGCGATGGTCGGTGACGAGACTGTGGAAACACAGGTCGAGGTCTATGGTCAGACGCTCGGTCTTCTGCTTGTTGACGAGCGTTATGCGGCGGAAGCTGTTCTCTATCTTCGGCACGAGGCTGTCGGCGGCATAGCGCAGTGCCCCGTGCAGGAAGTCGAGACTGCCCTCTGGGGCGCAGTTCTTGCCCGTGAAGCGTATGTCGTAGCGCGGTGCGGTAGGGTCGAAGCCGCGCAGGGGCATGCGCACCTTGCGTGTGCGGCCGTGGTTGTTCTTGGTTTTCACCTCCAGGAAGTTGAGGTCTGAGCCCACATACGAGCGTATGCGCAGCTTCTGTCGGTTGAGTCGTCCGCAGAGGTGCGCCCTGTACATGTCGCACGACGGCGTGTCGAAGTACATGGTATAGTAGTCGGCGAGCCGGCTGCGGCCTATCGTCTGTACGCGGTATGAGTCGCGGGCCATCACGAGGAGCCGCTCAAGCTGCGACAGCGTGGCCACGAATTTCGTGTCCGTGCGGTTCATCAGCCTGATGCCGCTCATCTCCTCAAGGGTGATGGGAGCGTATGTCTCCAATATATCTGACATTGTCATAGGTTCTTAGTGGTTTCGTGACAGGTTCGTAACGTCTGTTACGCGGTGGAGCGGCGCATGACTCGTCATGGCGCGGATGTCCGCCACATGCATGGGGTGGTATGACGGGACGTGCGTGTTCCTCGGCTCTGACGCGGCTCATGGCAATAGCCACATGCCACCAACGCAGGGGTTACTGCACACAAAATTAGTTAAAATATCTTGTAAGTCTGTGTACATTCTGAGCAATTGAACGCATTTTATAACCTTTTAAGTCTCTTTCACTGTTTTATATCAGGCATATTACATATCTTTGTATATGATAAGCTGCGGCTCGGCAATCGAAACAAGTTTCATTGCTCCCGCACTTGCATTATCTTTATATACGATAGTTGCATCACACCTATGGTTGACAGACGCAGCGAAACTAAAATATGTAACGAGTATGAGAAAATCATTAATTTATGCCATCATGGCTATTGCAGCCATCTTAGGCGCGGGCACCGCCATGGCCTGCTATCCGGGCCAGAACGCTAAGGACAAGGAGAAGAAAGTAGAGCGCACACACAGCATCAAAGCCTTCACACGGCTTGAGGTAAACGGCCCCATAGACATCAAGTTCGTACAGGGCAAGAAAGCATCAATGCGCATCGTGGGCAAAAAGAGTCTGGCCGACGATGTAGTGGTGAAGCAGAACGGCGGCACACTGACGGTAAGTTCTAAAGACCACGACTTCAACACATTCAACATTGAGGGAGTCACCATCAAGCAACGCGACAACCGCAACGTCACCATATACCTGTCCACGCCCACCATCACCGACGTGACAGTTGAGGGCCCAGGCGGATTCTATGCCGACGGCAACATCAGCGGCAGTAAACTCAACTTCAACCTCAACGGCTCTGGCGACGTGCGCCTTCACAAGGTGACATGCGACCGCATAAGCCTCAACCTGCGCGGTTCAGGCGACATAGATGCAGACGAGGCCACGTGCTCCAGTGCCGCACTATATGTGTTCGGCAGTGGCGACCTCGACACGCACAACCTCAAGGCCCGCAACGTAGACATGCAGATGAAAGGCAGCGGCGACCTTGACGCGAATCTCTCCAGTGTAGACAACACCTCGATTGCACTCCTTGGGTCGGGCGACATAGACGTGGAGTTTGCCAATTGCGGCTCCGCCGACTGCATGCTGCGCGGCTCTGGCGACATAGAACTCAGCGGCACGCTGCACAGCCTCAGCAAGTCAACGACAGGCACCGGCGACATAGACGTATCGAAACTGAACGTAAAGCGGACACGAGACTGATAAAGAGTCTCTGACGTGAGACACGAGAATTAGCGGTAAGTCTTAGTATTTCTTTGAGATAGCTTAGTAAACACTCTGAGAAAATCGTGAAAACGGCTTGGAGAAATCATGAGAATACTCTGAGGAAAACAAGTGAACGCTCTGAGAAAGTCATAAGAGAGCATTAAAAATGTTCTAAGAGAGCATTAGGAAAGTTCAGAGAAAGCCCCAAGAAAATCAGAGGAAAATCTAAGAAAACGCCAAGGACATCAAGAAAAGAAAAAGACCGAAAATTTGCCAATATCGCCATTTCTTCGTAACTTTGTGCTACGATATGCGCTTGTGGCGGAATTGGCAGACGCGCCAGACTTAGGATCTGGTGTCTCGCGACGTGTAGGTTCGAGTCCTATCAGGCGCACCACAAGAAGTCCTAACTGCTTTAACATGAGCGGTTAGGATTTTTATTTTGCATATCTTTTGCAACATATTGGCAACGCATTTATGGGGGCTTTCTATATATTTCACAACATCTTGGCTACGTATCTTGTATCAAGGCAGTGTCAAGACACAAAAAAAGACAATGCCAACGGCACTGCCTCTATCATCTGTTTATATTGTTCTGAATTTGTTCTCTCCTATTTTAAAGCCGCTCTCCGCGGACTTAACGTGGACCGGCTCCGCCGTTCCACGTGCCTATTGCAGCCAAGGCTGCGAATAGGACTAACATCATTGTCGTCGTAATCATCTTCTGTTATCCTTTTTCCAATCCTTTGCGGAGGGCTCGCGACTCACGTCGCAGGCATCACCCATCATCCTTACAATCAATCTTTCAACCTAATCAACCAAAACCTTCTACAATCAATCTTTCAATCTTTCTCCTGAATCATCTTTCTACGGCTATACCTTGATGTGTTGTCCTTTTCCGTTTTCTTACCTAAACTAAACGTATCATCTTTCTTATGCCTGTATCTTTATACCTTGCCAATACCTTTAAATCTTGCTATTACCTTATATTCTCATAACTTACTGACATTGTCGTCCTGATACCTAATCTTTCTTTGTCTGCCTATTGAGATGTCATCCTTATACCTTTTCTACAATCTTTTTCTCTCAAAATCCTTACCTTACTTTATCAATACGCTCCGCATCACTGCGTCACTATCATCTTTTTGACGGTGCAAAGTTACGGTTGTTTGCGCACACAAACAAAGTTTTCACTGTATTTTTATCCTTTTGCAATACAAATATTGACATACATCAACGCCTTCTGTGCTCGCACACAACAATGACACGGCAAGTCCGCGCGGCAGTCCATGTGCGCTCATGCATACGACAGTGCCGTCCACAGCAGCGACATAAGACGAAAACGCCGTGGACAGTGGCCCTCCGAGGGGCTCACCATCCACGGCATCATGCCGTATGTAAGCGGATAAGTACGCTCAATGCAGTATCACTCTCCGTCCCACATGTCCTGGTGGCGGTTGTCCTTAGACTTCCATGATGGCACGTCGGCACCGTTGCGGTAGACACCAACGAGCTCTATCGTGAACACGAGTGTAGAGTAAGCGGGCACTGAACCCTGAGCCGACGAGTCGTATCCGAGCTGATAGGGTATGTACACCTCCCACTTGTCGCCCAGGTGCATGTTCTGGAGCGTGGTGACGAAGCCCGGCACGAGGGCACTGTTGCTCACGAGCATCTGGCTCGGCACTGCCGTGGCCTCATTGAACTCACCCTTCCACGACTTGTCAAACTGGTAGCCGCCAGTGTACTTCTCAGTAGGAATGAGCCGTCCGCTGTAATGTATGCGCACAGAGTCGCCATAGAACGGGCGCACGCCCGACTGCCCGTCAGTGAGCACATGTGCTATGACGTGGTCGTAGGTATGCGACGCTGTGATGCTGTCGAGCGTCCAGTCCTTTATTATCTTCCACGACTTGTCGCCCAACATGATGTTGGTAGTAGTGGTGGCATAGAGCTGGTCGAAGTACTTGTCGTTGGTCTCCTTCCAGTTGGGGAAGTCGTTCTCCTCCGTGTCGTTCTCACTGCATGCCGTCATGGCCGCCATGACGATGGCCATGAGCATGAGCGGCAGCAGACAGTAATACTTTGTCTTGTTCATTTACTGCAGTTTTTTCAACAGACTTGAGATGCTCACCTTATCCTCGATGATAGCGCGGAGCTGGTCTATGCTCACACGCTCCTGCTCCATGGTGTCGCGGAAGCGCAGCGTCACGCAGTTGTCCTTGAGCGTGTCGTGGTCTACGGTCACGCAGTAGGGAGTACCGATGGCATCCTGACGGCGGTAACGCTTGCCGATGGTGTCCTTCTCGTCGTAGTGTGTATTGAAGTGGAACTTCAAGTCGTTGACTATCTCGCGGGCCTTCTCGGGCAGTCCGTCCTTCTTGAGGAGCGGCAGCACTGCCAGTTTGACGGGGGCCAGAGGAGCGGGCAACTTGAGCACCACGCGGGTCTCGCCGTTCTCCAGTTTCTCCTCACAGTAGGAGTGGCACATCACGCTGAGGAACATGCGGTCCACACCGATACTGGTCTCTATGTCGTACGGAGTGTAGCTCTTGTTCTCCTGCGGGTCAAAGTACTTGATGCTCTTGCCTGAGAACTTCTCGTGCTGAGTGAGGTCGTAGTCGGTGCGGCTGTGTATGCCCTCCACCTCCTTGAAGCCGAACGGCATCTTGAACTCGATGTCGGTGGCGGCATTGGCGTAGAACGCCAGCTTCTCGTGGTCGTGGAAACGGTAGTTCTCTGCACCGAAGCCCAGGGCCTGGTGCCACTTCATACGTGTCTCCTTCCATTTCTGGAACCACTCCATCTCAGTGCCGGGCTTCACGAAGAACTGCATCTCCATCTGCTCGAACTCGCGCATACGGAAGATAAACTGGCGTGCCACTATCTCGTTGCGGAATGCCTTTCCTATCTGTGCTATGCCGAAAGGTATCTTCATGCGTCCCGTCTTCTGCACGTTGAGGTAGTTGACGAAGATGCCCTGTGCCGTCTCGGGGCGCAGGTATATCTTGCTTGTGGCATCGCTGGCCGAACCCATCTCGGTAGAGAACATGAGGTTGAACTGGCGCACGTCAGTCCAGTTCTTCGTGCCGCTGATGGGGTCTACTATCTCCTCATCAATGATTATCTGCTTCAGAGCGTCGAGGTCGGGGCCCTGCATGGCCTCGGTGTAACGCTGGTGCAGGGCATCACGCTTCTGCTTGTGCTCCT
Source organism: Prevotella sp. (assembly GCA_022775985.1). Taxonomy (GTDB): domain Bacteria; phylum Bacteroidota; class Bacteroidia; order Bacteroidales; family Bacteroidaceae; genus Prevotella. The sequence goes on along the minus strand of JALFIM010000029.1, from coordinate 19,114 downwards.
GCACGCGGGCGTTGGTCTCAATGAACTTGGCCTCATCAAACGAGTCGCCGAAGCGTTTCTTGGCCTTGGCCACTTCCTTGGCTATCTTCTCGTCGTACTTGGCTATCTGGTCTTCAATGAGCACGTCGGCACGGTAGCGCTTCTTCGAGTCGCGGTTGTCTATGAGCGGGTCGTTGAAAGCGTCAACATGTCCGCTGGCCTTCCAAATAGTGGGGTGCATGAAGATGGCGGAGTCTATGCCCACGATGTTCTCGTGCAGCAGCACCATGCTCTTCCACCAGTACTCCTTGATGTTGTTTTTCAGTTCTACACCGTTCTGTCCGTAGTCGTACACGGCTCCCAGTCCGTCGTACAGCTCGCTGCTGGGGAACACGAATCCGTACTCCTTGCAGTGGCTCACGATTTTCTTAAAAACGTCTTCCTGTGCCATTTTTATAATTGTTATGTTTTGTCCTTTACTGTCGTTGTCAGCCCTGTCGCGCCTATGGCGGCCAGGCCCTATATTATATATATTGTATGTGCAATATACGTTTAAGTTGCAAAGTTACAGTTTTTTGCCTTATTTTCTCACTTCTATTGAGTTAAATGTTATTTTTATTGAGTTAAATGTTATTGCATCACGCAAAATGCCGACACGAAAGAGATATCTGCCAGCCCTATCATTCCAAAAGACACATTTCATTATTTTAAACGTCTGTATGTATAATATAAGCGAAACGCCCTTTCGCCTAAAGGCCAGACGCAGCAGAATCGACATCACAAACACCTGTATATCTGCCAGTTAACGACAGTAATGATTATCATCAAATCGCTGCCATGCCACTTTTCCAACCGGTTTCAAGGCCATTTTCGTCACTTTTCCAACCTGTTTCAAGGGTATTTCCGCCACTTTTCCAACCTGTTTTAGTAACATCTTTGCCGCTTTTCCAACTTTGCCAAATCATGCCACCTTGCGAAATGGGCCGTTTCGCACTGCGATATGGGCCGTTTTGCAGTGCGAAATGGGCCGTTTTACAAGGCGAAATGGGCCATTTCGCAAGGCGGTATTTTACGTTGTGACACTCATTGACATAATACACTAAGTACCAATACATTACATACAAAGAACAGAAACAAGTCGCGGCACGCACCACCCTGCCAATACACACCTTATATTATATAGCGGACATACACGCGTGCAGCCGTGGCGGAGAGTGTGGCATGGCTGTGCGGCACGTATGCTGCCGCACAGCCGCAGGACATACGTGCTGCCCCTACGGCGGTGGCGCTGCACGGCGCTGACGGAGCATGGCGGCACGAAAAACGAGAAAACACGCCGCCTGTGGGTCATTATGTCACGCCTTTGCTCGTCAGATACGAAAAAAATGTGTAAGTTTGCACACAAAAACCGCAAGTATGCCCGACATAGCACAATACTTCCCCATCACCGACCCTACGCTGATATTCCTCGTGGTGCTGCTGATCATCCTGTCAGCGCCCATCATCATGGGCAAGCTGCGCATACCGCACATCATAGGCATGGTGCTGGCGGGAGTGGCCGTAGGACGGTATGGACTGAACATACTCGTGCGCGACGGCTCGTTCGAGCTCTTCGGCAAGGTGGGCCTGTACTACATCATGTTTCTCGCGGCCCTCGAGATGGACGTAGAGGACGTGCGCAACAACAAGACGCGCTTCGGTGTGTTCGGTCTGCTGACGTTCGCCGCGCCCTTCATTATGACCTACGCGTTGGGAGTATGCACGCTGGGCTACTCACACCTCGCGTCGCTTCTGCTCGGGTGCATCATGGCCTCCAACACGCTCATAGCCTACCCCATAGTGAGCCGCTACGGCCTCCAGCGCAAGCCCAGCGTGGCGCTGAGCGTGGGCGCGTCAATGATATCGCTGCTCATATCGCTCATGACGCTCGCCGCCGTGGTGGCGTCGCACAACGGCAACGGCGGCATAGGGTTCTGGCTGGTGTTCGCCGCTAAGTTCGCCGCCTACTGCGTGGTGCTCACCATGCTGGTGCCGAGGCTCACAAGGTGGTTCCTGCGCCGCTACAGCGATGCCGTCATGCAGTTTATCTTCGTGATGTCGATGCTCTTCATGAGCGCGGCCATGAGCGACGCCATAGGGCTTGAGGGCATATTCGGCGCGTTTCTCTCAGGACTCATACTCAACCGCTACATACCGCACGTGTCGCCACTGATGAACCGCATAGAGTTTATCGGCAACGCGCTGTTCATACCCTACTTCCTCATAGGCGTGGGCATGCTCATCAACGTGCGGCTGCTGTTCGACGGCGGCGCCATAGTATGGGTGGTGGCGGCCATAGTGTTTGCCGGCACGGCCGGCAAGGCGGTGGCGGCCTACGCGTCGGCACTGGTGTTCAGGATGCCCATGTCGTCGGGCAACATGATGTTCGGGCTCACGTCGGCGCACGCCGCGGGAGCCATAGCCATGGTGATGGTGGGCATGCGCATAGAGACTTCGCCCGGCGTGTACCTCGTAGACGACGAGATGCTCAACGGCGTGGTGATGATGATACTCTTCACGTGCGTCATATCCACCATCATGACGGAGCACGCCGCGCAGCAGATCACGCTGCGCGACCAGGAGATACCCACCGCCTCTGCCGACGACGACGAGAAGATACTCATACCCATGAAGTACCCCGAGTATGCCGTCAGGCTCGTGAGCCTGGCCATCATGATGCGCAACCCCAAGCTGCACCGCGGCCTCGTGGGCCTGTCGGTGGTGTACGACGATGCCGACATGGCCGCCAACATGGAGCGCGGACAGCGGCTCCTCGACAACGTGACGCAGTATGCCGCCGCCGCCGACGTGCGCATGCAGACGCAGGTGAGGGTGGCCGCCAACATAGCCAACGGCATAAAGCACGCCTTCAAGGAGTTTCGCGCCTCGGAGATAATCATCGGCATGCACATGCACAAGGAGGTGTCGGCCAACTTCTGGGGCGAGTTTCACCAGAGCCTGTTCAACGGCCTCAACCGCCAGATAATGATGGCACGCCTCAAGCAGCCGCTGTCTACCATACGGCGCATACAGGTGGCGGTGCCGTCGAGGGCGCAGTTTGAGCCGGGCTTCTACCGCTGGCTTGAGCGCATCAGCAGGCTGGCCGAGAACTTGGAGTGCCGCACCACCTTCCACGGACGCGATGACACGCTGGCGCTGATACGCGACTTCACAGCCATGCGGCACCCCACCGTGCGTGCCGACTACGCCGTGATGACGCACTGGAACGAGCTGCCGCGCCTGGCCGCGTCCATAGCCGAGGATCACCTGTTCATAGTGATAGGCGCACGCAAGGGCACCGTGTCGTACAAGAACGCGCTGGAGCACCTGCCCGAGGAAATCACCGACCACTTCTCGGGCAAGAACCTCCTGATAGTGTTCCCCGACCAGCACGGCGACCCGATGGACGAGATGACGTTCGCGCAGCCACAGCACCAGGAGGAGCGCAGCGCATACGTCATAATGCGTGAGTGGGTGCTGCGGCAGACGGGCCGCCTGACGGCACGGTATAGGAAAGACAACAACGATACAGAGCAGTAACGACAATGATAGACATCAAGAACATAACCAAGAGCTTCGGACAGCTGCAGGTGCTCAAGGGCATAGACCTGCACGTAGACAAGGGCGAGGTGGTGAGCATAGTGGGGCCAAGCGGCGCCGGCAAGACCACCCTGCTGCAAATCATAGGCACGCTCGACAAGCCCGACAGCGGCTCCGTAGTGATAGACGGCGTAGACACCGGCTCGCTCAACTCGCGGCAGATAAGCCGCTTCCGCAACGAGCGCATAGGCTTCGTGTTTCAGTTTCACCAGTTGCTCCCGGAGTTTACGGCTGCCGAGAACGTGATGATTCCCGCGCTCATAGCGGGCACCGGCCGCTCAGAGGCGCACAAGCGGGCCATGGAGCTGCTCGGCTTCATGGGGCTGTCGGAGCGTGCGTCGCACAAGCCGGCACAGCTGTCGGGCGGCGAGAAGCAGCGCGTGGCCGTGGCCAGGGCACTGATGAACCGCCCCGCGGTGATACTGGCCGACGAGCCGAGCGGCAGTCTCGACTCCAAGAACAAGGCGGAGCTGCACCAGCTCTTCTTCGACCTGCGCGACAAACTGGGACAGACGTTCGTCATAGTGACGCACGACGATGCCCTCGCCGCCATCACCGACCGCACCATTCACCTCAAGGACGGCATGGTGGTGGGCGAGACCACGGCGCAGCCACAGACTGCGCAACCGCAGGACGACGGTCAGGACACAGATACGACAACCTATAACAGCACCACGATATGAGCAGGATAAAATTAGGCGACTACAACAAACTGACGGTAGTGAAGCGCGTAGACTTCGGCCTCTACCTCGACGGAGGCGACGAGGGCGAGATACTTCTGCCGCAGAGATACGTGCCCGAAGGGGCCAAGCCGGGCGATGAGCTCGACGTGTTCATATATCTCGACAACGAGGAGCGGCCTGTGGCCACCACCGAACGGCCGCTGGCCAAGGTGGGCGACTTCGCCTATCTGGAGGTGGCATGGGTCAACGAGTACGGGGCTTTCCTCAAATGGGGACTCATGAAAGACCTCTTCTGCCCCTTCCGCGAGCAGAAGAAGCGCATGGAGATAGGCCACAGCTACATAGTACACGTACACATCGATGAGGAGAGCTACCGCATAGTGGCCTCAGCCAAGGTGGAGCGGTACCTCAGCCACGACATACCCGCGCTGAAGCACGGCGACGAGGTGAGTCTGCTGGTGTGGCAAAAGACCGACCTCGGATTCAAGGTGATAGTAGACAACGCCTACGGCGGACTGGTGTATGAGGACCAGGTGTTCAAGTACGTACACACAGGCGACCGCACCACGGGCTACGTGGGCACTGTGAGACCCGACGGCAAGCTCGACATCATGCTCCAGCCCACGGGCCGCCGCCACACCCTCGACTTCGCCGAGGAGCTCATGGACTACATCCGTCTGCACGACGGCGTGTGCCGCTATGGCGACAAGAGCGACGCCGAGGACATAAAGCGTGAGTTCCACGTGAGCAAAAAGGTGTTCAAGCGTGCCGTGGGCGACCTGTACAAGCGGCACCTGATAGCCATCACCGACGAGGGGCTGACGCTCGTGGGCGAGGACTGACACCGCGCCGCCCCGCACCTGTGACAGGTACCATACCATACGCACTAAGCCCTGCAAGCACGTGCCGACGACCGCTATTGTGTCATCGGCACGTGCTTGCAGGGCTTAGTGCGTATGGTGTGTGAGCTGAGCTCAGACTACTTCAAGTCGCCTACCTTCACGAGGTACTCGGCTATCTGCACGGCATTGAGGGCCGCGCCCTTGCGTATCTGGTCGCCAGAGAGCCAGAACGTCAGTCCGCAGTCGTCGGCAAGATCCTTGCGCACACGGCCTACATATACGTCGTCCTTGCCGGCAGTCTCCAGAGGCATAGGGTAAACGAGGTTGGAGGGGTCGTCCTTCAGGGTGCAGCCGGGAGCCGCTGCAATGGCTTTCTGGGCCTCCTCCACGCTGATGGGACGCTCGGTCTCTATCCACACGCTCTCGGAGTGGGAGCGCAGCGACGACACACGCACGCACATGGCGGAGCACTTCACGTCGCTGTGCATTATCTTGCGTGTCTCGTTAAACATCTTCATCTCCTCCTTGGTGTAGCCGTTGTCGGTGAACACGTCTATCTGCGGTATCACGTTGTAGGCCAACTGGTGCGGGAACTTGCTCACGGTGACGGGCTTGTCGTTGACGAGCTCCTCGTACTGCTGCTTCAGCTCGTCCATGGCGGCTGCGCCGGCACCGCTCGCGCTCTGGTAGCTGGCTATGTGTATGCGGCGTATGTGGCTGAGCTGCTCAAGGGGCTTGAGCACTACCACCATCATGATGGTGGTGCAGTTGGGGTTGGCGATGATGCCACGCGGACGGTTGAGTGCATCCTCGGCATTGCACTCGGGCACCACCAGGGGCACGTCGGCATCCATGCGGAACGCGCTCGAGTTGTCTATCATCACCGTGCCATACTTGGTTATGGTGTCGGCAAACTCCTTCGACGTGCCGCCACCTGCCGACACAAACGCCACATCGATGCCCTTGAAGTCGTCGTTGTGCTGAAGCAGCTTCACCTCGTAGTCCTTCCCCTTGAACGTGTACTTTCGTCCGGCCGAACGTTTGGAGCCGAACAACACCAAGTCATCAATCGGGAAATTTCTCTCAGCGAGTATGCGCAGGAACTCCTGTCCTACCGCTCCGCTCGCACCTACAATCGCTACTTTCATAATACTGTTGTTTTTAAATAAATATAGTCTGTCATCACCTCTCCACGCCTTACCGCCACAGGCACATCAAGACACATTATAATATATGTGCGCACACCGTATGCACGCCTGTGCCACGGGCCACGGCGGCATGCGTGGGATTGTGGAATGCAAAGTTACGACTTTTCTTTCAGTCTGCAACCAATACCGTCGCTTTTTATTGCATTTATCCGCAAGACAACCTATTTTACATCAACTTTTATCACTTTCAGCACAATGCATGACGATATATAGGCCGCAAGCCGTGGCGGCATGCGCAGGAAAAAAGACGATGCTATGGCATGCGTATTCCAGATATTTGCGCTAATTTTGCACAAGCATACATACACGTACACTATAAATCAACATAACCATTATGAGACAACTATTATCCAAGGCCCTGCTCATTGTCGCCATGCTGGCGGCGCAACTCTCCGTGGCGGCGCAGATGAGACAAGGCTACGTCTACATCGCCAACTGTCAAGGCAACCTCATCAGTCCGAGTGCCGACGGCAAGGCCGTATTGACCACTCCGCAGAAGGCCGCGCGGCTGTATGCCAAGGCCGTAAGCGGCGGGTACTATGAGCTGCTGTGCGGCAATGACAGGCTCACGCTGAGCGACAAGGACGGCTACACCATGCTATTCAGCAAGGCCGGCGGCGGCGATGCCGCGCTCTTCAAGGCAGAGAAAGCCGACGACGGCATGACGAGACTGCGCTGCAAGAAGAACGGCAAATGCCTCGGCACCGACAGCTTCGGCAATGGGGCACAGCTCTACGGCGACAAGAACGGTGCCGACGACCGACACCTGTGGGCGGTGCTGAAGTCGGCCGACGAGCAACTGCCAAACCCCGTAAGGACATACCGTCTGGACTTCGCCGACAAGGCACAGGAATTCCGTGGATGGGGCATATCGCTGTGCTGGTGGGCCGCCATGTGCGGCAAGTGGGACGAGAAGCGCATAGACCAGCTCGTAGACTGGCTGGTGAGCCCCGATGGACTGAACTACCGATTCTTCAGATACAACATAGGCGGCGGTGAGGATCCGCACAACCGTGGATGCGAGCCGCACCACATGGGCAAGGGCAAGGGGCTGCGTGCCGAGATGGAGGGCTTCAAGGACAGCACCAACGACGTGTATCACTGGTACCGCGACGACGCACAGCGCAAGATACTGCTCAAGATAAAGGAGCGGCGGCCGGATGCCGTGTTCGAGGCATTCAGCAACTCATGCCCGTGGTACATGACTTACAGCGGATGCGTCGGCGGCAACACGCCGGGCGGCAAGGACAACCTCAGGCCCGAGTACTATGATGAGTTCGCACACTATCTCGTGGACGTATGCCGCCACTACAAGGATGCCTACGGCGTGGAGTTCAAGACACTGGAGCCGTTCAACGAGTCTATGACCGCCTACTGGTACGCTGGCGGAAGCCAGGAGGGGTGCCACTTCGACAAGGAGTCGCAAGTGGCGTTCATCAAGAAGCTGTACCCCGTGCTGAAGGCATCGGGCCTCAACACCGTGATATCGGCCTCCGACGAGACCAGCGTGCGGCAGTCGGTGGAGGCATTCGAGTACTACAAGAGCCAGGGCGTGCTCGGAATGGTAGGCCAATGGAACACACACACGTACATTGCCGACAACGACAGCCGCGAGCAACTGTCGCAGCTTACGACAGAAGCGCACATACCGCTGTGGATGAGTGAGGTGGGCAGTGGCGGAAACGGCATTGCAGGCAATCTCAGGCTGGCTCAGACACTCATCGACGACATGCGCTACCTGCGCCCGGAGGCATGGGTAGACTGGCAGTACGTGGAGGAGCACAACGACCAGTGGTGCCTGGTGCAGGGCGACTTCGCCAAGCAGACGTACCACCGCGTGAAGAACTACTACGTAAGGCAGCAGTTCAGCCGCTTCATAACCGACGGCTACACCATAATCAACACGCCGTGCCGGCAGACGCTCGCCGCCGTGAGCGGTGACGGAAAGACCTGTGTGGTGGTGGTGCTGAACCCTCTCAACCGCAGCACGCGCCACAACATAGACCTCTCTGCCGTCAAGGCGTTTGCCAAGATGGGCACCGCCGCCAAGCAGAAGGCAGTGAAGGCATGGCGCACATCGCAGGATGAGGACATGGCGGTGACCACAGGGTACACCGTGAGGGGCAACACCATAGCCTACGACCTGCCCGGTCTGAGCATCACCACGTTCGTGGTGTCGCTTTAGGCGGCAACACGCATGAGGCCCGTAAGGCGCGGCGACATGACTATACAGTCTGACGACGCGGTGCCTTACGGGCCTCAACATGTATATACGCAGCGGTTCAGCGTCACAGACTGCTGAACTTGCTGATAAGACGCTGGCGGTAGAAGCGTCCTACCTTCACATGCTCCACGCCGTCAAACGGTGGGAAGAAACGGCATGTGTTGTCGGCCACCTCCACAAGATAGTTCATATTGATGATAAACCGCTGGTGTATCTGTATGAAGTCGGGGCTTATATCAAGCAGCATGCTGCTGTTGACGTTGCGCTTCATGCGCACAGGCTCGCTCATGCCCGACAGTATCACCTCCCACAAGCGGAGCGTGCGGTTGTACTGAAACACGCATATATCGCTGATGTTAACGAGCTTGAAGTCGGCGGTATTGGTATAGAGAAGGTACTTGCCGTCGCCCGTCACAGGCTGCGTGGGCCGCTGCTCAGGAGCATACTTGCGGTCGGCATACACACGGTGCATGACGGTGGCGAGCTCATCGTCATCTACAGGTTTCACTATGAAGTCGAAAGCCTTGTTGCGGAACGCAGGGAGCATGTACTTGTCGTAGGCAGAATACATCACCACACGGCAATGGCCGTGCGTGGCGCTGTCCATGCGCTCCAGAAAATCTATACCCGATATGTCGGGCAACTGTATGTCGAGAAACAGCAGCTCGGGCTGTTTCCCGGCCACGACACGCAGTCCTTCCACCCCAGTACTGGCAGTGCCTACGACCTCTACATCGGGGTATGCCGTGAGATGTGACCTCAATTCGTTTACTGATGCTGCGTCGTCGTCGATGATTACTACTCTCATAAATCCATCCTTTTGTTTGTGTTGATATACTATTTACGTTGAACTTTTCTTTCCATCAGCACCGTGCGTGCATTGCTCAAGCACTGTGCTTGTATCTCCTTTAGCCCCACACTTGCACTCCCTCAGCCCCATACTTGCATTCCTTTAGCCCCATACTTGCATTCCTTCAGCTCCATACTTGCATTCCTTCAGCTCCGCGCTGATGCCAAAGTGCTCACATGAGTCCCTTGAAGGTCATGCCGTCGGGTATGACGAGCACAGACTCGCAGCCAGTGACATGTCCGTCGGGGCCGTTGAGGTTGCGGAGCGAGAAGCGCATCTTGCTCTTGCTGCGCTCATTGACCACGGCTATAGTCTGCGTGATGATGCTCAGTCCTGTGCGCTTGTCAGGGCCCTGGGCACGCACGTCAAACCCACGGCCATTGTCGGTGACGGCGATACGTGTGGCCGCTCCGCTGCGCACGGCACTTATAGACAGCCGCTTATCGCCGTCCAGACCCTTCAGGCCATGCACGATGGCGTTCTCGGCAAGAATCTGCAGAAACATCGACGGCACCTGAACGTCGTCGGGATGCACGTCGGGAGCCAAGCTCACGCTGAACGAGAAGCCCTCCCCCACCACGTATTTCTCCACCTCCACGTAGCGGCTGACAAACGAAATCTCGTCGGCAAGGCTCACCGTCATGCGGCAGGACATGTCGAGATTGGTGCGGATGAGCTTGGCGAGGTCGCGCAGCTCGCCGGCTTTCTCCTCATCGTCAGACGCTATCTTGTTGTTGAGCACGTTGAACACGAAGTGCGGGTTTATGCGGTTGCGTGCGCTACTGAGCTTGAGGCGCATGATGCTTAGCTGGTTCTTGAGGTTCTGCTTGCGCGAGTAGCTCATCCATGCGAGCAGCGACAGGCACAGCACCACGGCCACGGCGAAGAGGCCCACGGCCATGGTGTTGGAGCGTGATATGGCGGTGTTCTTCTGTTCCAGCTCAAGAGAGTGGTGCAGACGGAGCGTGTCCTCGGTGAAGCGGTCCATTATCTCAGTGGCACGCATGTTGTTGCGGCTGTGGTTAAGGCTGTCGGTCTGCCGCTGGTCGGAGGTGAGCAGCGCGTATGCACGTCTGAAGTCGCCTATGCGTTCGTAGTACTGCCGCAGATAGGCGTTGCGTATGTGGCTGATATTGTAGCCGGGATTCACGCCAGCAGGCTCGCTGCGCAGTATCGCCGCCACCTCACGTGTGTTGTCGCGGTGCAGGGCCAGGCCTATCTTTATGGTGTTGACGTAATACATCGCCACGGGGTCGCCCATGCGCTTGAGGTACGGCTCCACGAAGTCGAGGCAAGCCTGCGACTTGTCGTAGCATCCGAGGTTGAGGTAAACGTCAGCGAGATTGAGCCTACAAAGGTAGAAATCGAAGTTTGACTCCATGCCATTGCGGCGCAGCATGGACTCTAATGTGAGGAATTTCTCCAAGGATGCCTTGTAGTCCTTGGAGTAATAGAAATAAGAACCGTAGTCGTTGAGGAAATAAGCCTGCATGCTCGGCTGCATGGAGGCATACTGCCGGGCGGTCTGCTCATAGTACTTGCGCGACGTGTCGAAGTCGTTGAGGTTCATGTATATGCGTGCCAGACCGAGATACAGGGTGACATCCTCGTCCTTGGGCAGCGACAGGGAGTCTACAAGAAACAACGCACGCCTGTACCATGAGGCTGCCGCCGGCAGGTCGTCCTTGAAGAAATAGGCATCAGCGAGGTTGCCGCAGAGCCTCGGAAGCATCTGCTGCTCATCGCTCGCGGACAGCAGATTGTAGGCTTCGGTGTAGAGCCGCACCACCTCATCGGGTTTCTGATGGAAGAAGTGGTAGCGTGATGCCTTGCAGGTGTAGGCACACGAGAGCATGGCATTGACGCGCGGCGAGGGCGGCTGTGTATGGGCGAAGGCCACTACACGGTCGATGTATGAGTCCATGGAGTCGGGAGTGGCCGTGGTGAGGAAGTATTTCGCCATGCGCACATAGAACTCATAGTACGACATGCTGTCCGTAGCATCGCGCATTCCGGCCTCTATCATCCGCCGTGCCGACGGCGACAAGTGTATGATGGAGTCGTCGATGTCGGCGAGACGCTGGTGTCTGACGCTGTCCTCCACGCTGCGTCGTGGACAGCATGAGCCCATGACTGCGAGCAATATGATGAGCAGTACGGTCAGCATAGGCAGACCATGCCATGCCTTTGCGGCCAACGCCATGTGACGGAAGGCCAGCAACGGCTTATGACGATGCCCTGCGGCAAGGCCGTCAGACGCGCAGTTCGCCACGACACTGCTCGCATGCAGTGCCGATGGAGGCGTGCCACAGACGCAGTCCTTGCCTTTATTCATCACCATTTTGTCCTTGTTCATCATCATCATGTACATACTATCAAATTGTCATAAGCTCTACGGCTGGTGTCGGGGTCTTATTTTACTGCGTCGCATACGCCGCCATGCTTGCCAGCAGATGTCAGTTGGCCATCTCTGACAGGAACTTTATCCTGACGAGACGTATCTCCTCCTCGGTGATGTCCTCACCGTCGAACTCGTCAAGTGCGGCACTTATGCTGTCGGTCTCACTGTTGGTGAAATAGTCGTACAGCTCATCCACCTTGTCCTCGTCCACCACCTCGTCCACATAATAAGCGATATTTATCTTCGTGCCGCTGTACACTATCGCCTCTATCTCCGTAAGCAAGTCCTTGAAACTGAGCCGTTGCGACGTGGCTATGTCGTTGAGCGAGATGCGCTTGTCTATCTCCGATATGATGTCTACCTTCTTGGCAGAACGCTTGGCCACCGTGCGCACACGCAAGTCCTCAGGCCGTTCTATCTCGTTCTCCTCGCAATACTTCCTTATCAGTTCGCAGAAGTCGCTGCCATAGCGTCTCGCCTTGCCCACGCCCACACCCTGGATGTTCTGCAGTTCCTCCAGCTTGACGGGATACATCGTGGCCATCTGCTCAAGCGAGATGTCCTGGAAGATGACATACCCGGGCAGTCCGAGCTTGCGAGCCTTCTCCTTGCGCAGTTCCTTGAGCATGGCAAAGAGCTCTGGGTCGAGCGCGTTGGTGCCACCTTCGGAGCTGCCCTCATCGTAATCGGAGCTGAAGTCGCGATTCTCCACTACCATGAATGACGTGGGATTCTTTATGAAGTTGCGTCCTGCTGCCGTCACCTTCAGCGTGCCGTAGCCCTCGATAGACATCTTCAAGTACCCTGCTATGAGAGCCTGACGTATGACTGCGCCCCACAGTTTGGGCGGCATGTCCTCGCCAGCCCCGAACTCCTCAAGCTCATTGTGCTTGTGTGACACTATGTCATCGGTGGCACGGCCCTTCACGAAGTCTATGACGTAGTCCTGCCTGAACTCGCCCTTCATGGCGAGCACGGCCTTGAGCACCACGAGCAGGGCCTCGCGTCCCTCATGCCGCTCCTTTGGATGCAGACAGTTGTCGCAGTTGTGACAGTTGTCGGCAGGATAGTCCTCACCGAAGTAGTGCAACAACAGCTTGCGGCGGCATACCGACGACTCTGCGTATGCGGCCGTCTCCTGCAACAGCAGACGGCCGATGTCCTGCTCGGCTCCCGACTTCCCATCCATGAATTTCTCCAGTTTCTGCAAGTCCTGATATGCATAGAACGCCAGGCAGATACCCTCGCCGCCGTCGCGTCCGGCACGGCCAGTCTCCTGATAGTAGCCCTCAAGGCTCTTGGGTATGTCGTAGTGTATGACGAATCTCACATCGGACTTGTCTATGCCCATGCCGAAGGCTATGGTGGCCACGATGACATCTATGCGCTCCATGAGGAAGTCGTCCTGCGTCTGCGAGCGTGTCGCCGAGTCGAGCCCAGCATGATATGGTGCCGCCTTTATGTCATTGGTCTTTAGCACGGCCGCCAGCTCCTCCACCTTCTTGCGCGACATGCAGTACACTATGCCGCTCTTGCCTGCATGCTGCTTCACGAACTTGATAATCTGCTTGTCTACATCCTTGTTCTTCTGCCTCACCTCATAGTACAGGTTGGGCCGGTTGAACGAGCTGCGAAACTCCACGGCATCGGTGATGCCGAGATTTTTCTTGATGTCAGTGCGCACCTTGTCGGTGGCAGTGGCCGTGAGTGCTATGATGGGAGCATCGCCTATGCGGTTGATGGTGGGACGCAGATTGCGGTAGTCGGGCCGGAAGTCGTGTCCCCACTCCGATATGCAGTGTGCCTCGTCTATGGCGTAGAACGATATTCTGAACGACTTGAAGAATGATATGTTGTCCTCCTTGCTGAGCGACTCGGGAGCCACATACAGCAATTTGGTGCGTCCGCTCCTCACATCGCTCATGACATTCTGCACGGCAGCCTTGTTGAGCGACGAGTTGAGGTAGTGAGCCAGGCCAGGAGTCTCGCTCAGTCCGTTGACAACATCTACCTGATTCTTCATGAGCGCTATGAGAGGCGACACGACAATGGCCGTGCCCTCCATGAGCAGTGACGGAAGCTGATAGCAGAGACTCTTGCCTCCGCCCGTGGGCATGAGCACGAATACGTTGTGTCCGTCGAGCAGACTGCGTATGATAGCCTCCTGGTCGCCCTTGAACTTGTCAAAGCCGAAGTAGTGCTTAAGTTGTCCGTTAAGATTAACGTTCTTAGTCATAGTTTCTCATAATGCCCATGTAGCCGGATAGGCGTCCCGGCTACATGGGCCGAAATAGATTATTCCATTGTTTTGTCATCGCCTTGCTGACGTGCGCCTGTCAGGCCGTCTCCATCTGGTTGAGACTTGACTTCTCAAGCTGCTCCTTGGCATAGTCGAGCGTCACGGTGAATGACTTGACATCCTTTGACGGCACCTCATACATGGCCTTCATCATGACGGTCTCCACGATAGACCTCAGTCCTCGTGCCCCGAGCTTGTACTCCACAGCCTTGTCTACGATATAGTCGAGCGTGTCCTTGGGAAACTCAAGCTTTATGCTATCCATACTGAAGAGTTTCTCGTACTGCCTGATGATGGAGTTCTTAGGTTCTACGAGTATGCGTTGCAGTGCCGGCTTGTCAAGCGGCTTGAGATATGTGAGCACGGGCAGTCGGCCGATAATCTCTGGGATAAGACCGAACGACTTGAGGTCCTGCGGCACCACGTACTGCATGAGGTCTGCCTTGTCTATGTGGCGAGTGTTCTGCACAGAGTTGAACCCTATGGTATGGGCATTCATGCGCTGTGCTATCTTGCTCTCTATGCCATCGAATGCTCCTCCGCATATAAACAGGATGTTGCGCGTGTCTACGTGTATGTAGTCCTGGTCGGGATGCTTGCGTCCACCCTTTGGCGGCACGTTCACCATGGTGCCCTCAAGCAGCTTGAGCAGACCCTGCTGCACACCCTCGCCGCTCACATCGCGCGTGATGCTGGGGTTGTCGCTCTTGCGTGCTATCTTGTCTATCTCGTCGATGAACACGATGCCCTGCTGCGCTGCCTCCACATCATAGTCGGCCACTTGCAGGAGCCGCGAGAGAATGCTCTCCACATCCTCGCCAACATATCCAGCCTCAGTGAATACCGTGGCATCAACGATGGTGAAAGGCACATCGAGCAACCTTGCTATGGTGCGTGCCAGAAGGGTCTTGCCCGTACCTGTGCTGCCCACCATGATGATGTTGCTCTTCTCTATCTCCACCCCGTCGTCGTCGTGCGGCTGCCTGAGTCTCTTGTAGTGGTTGTACACCGACACCGAGAGGAAACGCTTGGCCTCATCCTGTCCTATGACGTACTGGTCAAGGTATGCCTTTATCTCCGTAGGCTTGGGCACCTCCTTGAGGTTGAAGTGGTGCTCCGACTTGCTGTGGCTCAAGCTGTCGTCGTCGAGTTTCATCTCCGTGAGCACCTCGTAACCGCGCCTTATGCACTCGTCGCAGATGAATCCGTTGATACCGGATATCATGACGTTGACCTCTTTCTCCGTCCTGCCGCAGAAACTGCACTTATTCATTCACGTCTCCTTTCTGGCTGCTGTCGCCGCCATCGGCAGACGTAGTGGCCTTGGCGGCCGATGTACGCGCGAACACGGTGTCTATCATTCCGTACTCCTTGGCTTCCTCCGCCGTCATCCAGTAGTTGCGGTCGCTGTCCTTCCACACCTTCTCAAACGGAGTGTGCGAGTGCTCGGCTATGATGGTGTACAGCTCCTTCTTGAACTTCTGTATCTCCTTGGCCTCTATCTCTATGTCCGAAGCCTGTCCCTGCACGCCGCCGAGCGGCTGGTGTATCATCACACGGCTATGGCGCAGTGCGGAGCGTTTGCCCTCCTGTCCAGCCACGAGGAGCACGGCTCCCATGCTCGCGGCCATGCCGGAGCATATCGTGGCCACATCGCATGCTATGAACTGCATGGTGTCGTATATGGCGAGTCCGGCCGTCACGCTGCCGCCGGGCGAATTGATATATATGTTCACGTCCTGCGTACTGTCTACTGACTGGAGGTAGAGGAGCTGCGCCACTATGGTGTTGGCGGTGTAGTCGTCTATCTCGGTGCCGAGGAATATGATGCGGTCTGCCATGAGTCGTGAGAACACGTCCATCTGTGTGACGTTGAGCTGACGCTCCTCAAGGATGTAGGGATTGAGATACTGGTTCTGCGCCTTGACTACTTCGTCAAGCACAAGCCCGTTCATCCCCAGATGTCTTGTGGCGTATTTCCTAAAATCGTTCATCTATTATATATATTGTTTATGTCCTGTCGTAAGAAATAAAAAAATCGCTCTTGGGCCAGCCTCTTGCTTCTTAGGGGGATAAGATGCGCGAGTATGTCAATACAAGGCCATACTACGGCCCTGTTCTCCTAATACGAAAAGAGAGGCTATCAACCCTTCTCTTATCATGCACAATACTTATGGGGGACTCTGCCTACACATGCTCACGGTGGCCTTGCTGACGGCTCTGACGCGGCTGTGGACTGTATGTCCCTAATGCAAAGATAATAAAAAAGTCGGTAACCTCTTTTATTGAATTAAGATTTTTTCAAAAAAATCACTCGCTCATCATCTTGTTGAACTCATCGAGGGTCACTTCCTTCTCGTTGAGTTTGACAGATGCCTTGAGGGCATTGACGAGTTTGTGGTCTACGGCGCGGTCAACGAAGTTGTCGATGTTCTCGCGCTTCTTCAGGAGCTCGTCCACGTAGTTGTCAACATACTGCTCGGGCACGTTGTCCATGCCGTACTGTGCAAACTGCATGCGTGCTGTCTCCTTGGCGGCTGCCTTCACATCGGCATCGTCTACCTTGATGTCGTGTGCTGCCACGAGCTGCTCCTTGATGAGGTGCCACTTCAACTGCTTGATGCTGGCATCGTAGTTCTTCTCCACGAACTCCTCGCCACGCTCCTTGTTGTTGAGCAGCATCACGCGCTTGAGCAGCGCGTCGGGGAATGTGAGCTCGCCCACCTTGGCCTCGGTGTATGCCTTCACGTCCTCAAGGAACTTGTAGTCGCTGTTGACAGCGAGCTGGGGCTTGAGGGTCTCGGCTATCTTCTCACGGCACTGCTCCTCAGTGGTGACGCCGCCGTCCTTGCCGAACACGGCATCGAAGAAGTCCTGGTTGATATCAGCCTTCTCGTAACGGCTGATCTCCGTAACCTGATAGCTGAAGTCAGCAGTCAGCTCCTTGGCCTGTTCCTTGCTTATCTTGAGCAGCGATGATATCTCAGCCTCGCCCTCGGGATAAGCCTTGCGGGGGTTGAAGGTGATGATGTCACCGGGCTTCGCGCCCTCAAAGAGCTTCTTCTGGTCGTCTACCTTGATGTACTGGGGCATGAGCACTGCGGCCTCTACGGTTATACCGCCCTCCTTGGTGTTGCCCTCAGCGTCGAGCTCGCGCAGGTCTCCCTTGAGCATATCGTTCTGTGCTGCGTCGTACACCTCTGCGTTGACGTACTTGCCGGCACGGCTGCGGAGCATGTCGAGCTGCTTGTCCACGAGCTCGTCGTCTATCTTGATGTTGTAGTAGTCAATCTTGTTCTTGCCGTTGAGCTCTATCTTGAACTCGGGTGCCACGGCGATGTCGAACTTGAACACGTAGGGTGCGTCCTTCTCGATGTCCACCGGCTCCTGCTTGTCAGAGGGAAGGGGCTCGCCAAGCATCTTGATATTGTTGTCCTTCACGTAGGAGTATATCTTCTCGCCTACGAGCTTGTTCACGGCATCCATCTTGGCCTGTGTGCCGAACTGCTTCTTTATGAGTCCCATGGGAACCATTCCCGGACGGAAGCCAGGGAAATTGGCTTTCTTACGATAGTCTTTCAGTGTCTTCTCGACATTGTCCTTGAAATCTGCTTCTTCCACGGTGATGGTCAGCAGGCCATTCACCTTGTCCGGATTTTCAAATGAAATATTCATCTTGATTTATTATATGTTATGTTATTATTTATTCAGTCTGAGTTGCAAAATTACTCATAATTAGCGTAATTTCCTAAATTAATTGCTAAAAAAATGTTTTTTCCACTCTATTTCAGCGTTTCTACGACTTCGCCCTGCATGTCGCGCACCGTCACCACGCCGCCGTCGCAGATGACGAACGTGGGCTGGCGGCCCTCCTTGGGGAAGGTCACAGAACCTGTATTGCAGACTATGGCGCCATCGTGGCGGCACAGTTTCCACACATGGGTGTGGCCGTAGAAGAACATGTCATGGCGGCACGGGGGCATGTGCTGCTCGTTGTAGACGTGCCCGTGTGTGAGAAACATGCGGCGGCCCTCGTCCACCACCACGGCATAGTCGCTCATTATGGGGAAGTCGAGGAGCATCTGGTCCACCTCGGAGTCGCAGTTGCCGCGCACGGCCACTATGCTCTCCTTCATGGCGTTGAGCCGCTGTGCTATGCCTTTCGGGTCGATGCCCTCGGGTATTCGGTTGCGCGGGCCGTAGTTGAGGATATCGCCGAGCAGCAGCAGCATGTCGCAGTGCTCTCGGTCATACACGTCGAGCACGCTCTCAAGGGCTGGCAGCGAACCGTGTATGTCGGAAACAATGAGGTATTTCATATATTATTACTGTTTTTTACGGCTGCAAAATTACGCAAATTTATCCTATAAGCGACAGCCCGTGCCTATTTATAGCCGAATACAATGAGAGTTTGTACTGAACGATTACACACATAAAGCATGGCAGCCTTGCTATCGGAATACGACAGAGGCTTTACAGGAATGCTTATTCCACCCGTTCCCAGTCAAGCATCCCCTTGCCCTCCTCGTCGAGCTCTATGCCCAAGCCTATGACCTGCCGCTTGTCTGCCTTGAAGGGTTCGAGGTACTGGCGGTTGATGATTTGATGCGTGGCTGCGTCCTTGCCGCCATTGTTGCGCAGCTTCAGCTCTATGACGTAGATATAGCGTGAGGTCTGCGCCGTCATGTCTATGCGGCCCGTGGAGAGCATGCGCTCCACCTCCACCCTCAAGCCTATGGCATTGAGTATGGTACTGATGATGAGACGATAACGCTCCTCCATATCCATGGAGACCAGCTTCTTGTTGCTGTATGGCACGTCGGCGATGAGGGCCTTGAGTGACTTCATGGCATCGGCCACCTGACCCATGCCCAGCTGCGCATACAGGTTGGCTTGCAGCGACTGTGTGTCGCCGCTCTTCCGCAAGGTCAGGGCAGGGAGCACCATCTCATACAGTGCCTGTTTCACCTCCTCATTGGGGAATCCCAA
>JALFIM010000018.1 GCA_022775985.1 Prevotella sp. | reverse complement strand
ACGGGGCCATGGTCGTCGGTGATGGTGCCGCCGTCGCTTGCCGGGAAGAAGCTCTCGTAGCCGGCCGCGCGTGCTGCCTGCCACACGCGGCGCACCACGTCGGGGGCGTACTGCTTGCTGAAGCCCTCCTGGTAGAAGCGTGCTCCCTGTCCGCCCACCATGTCGAGGAGTATGCCGAAGGCCGGCTTGGGCCCTGCGGGCAGATGCGTGGCGTAGTACTGTGCGCCCAGTGCCCACGTGTCGGCGTCGTCGGTCTGGTCGGCCCATTGCGGCGTGCCCCAGTCCTCGGTGTCGAAGCACACGAAGTCTATGCCCCGTTGCATG
The DNA here is from genome assembly GCA_022775985.1 of Prevotella sp. Taxonomy (GTDB): domain Bacteria; phylum Bacteroidota; class Bacteroidia; order Bacteroidales; family Bacteroidaceae; genus Prevotella. The sequence continues at coordinate 3,378 of JALFIM010000018.1, read as the reverse complement.
GTGGTGTCGGCGCTCACGAGGCGTGCCACCTCGAGCATCACGGCTATGCCGCTGGCCCCGTCGTTGGCCGCCATGACAGGCTTGCGCCAGTTGGCGGAGTCGGGGTCGTTGTCGGCCCACGGGCGGCTGTCGTAGTGTGCGCAGAGCAGTATGCGGTCGGTGGCCTTGGGGTTGTAGCGTGCTATGATGTTGCGGTTGTGCAGAGTGGTGCCGTCGTAGCCCTTGAGGTCGGCCTCCTGGAGCGTCACCTCGCAGCCGTACTGGCGGAACTTCTGCTCTATCCACCGTGCGCAGTCGTCGTGGGCCTTGCTGTTCATGGTGCGCGGCCCGAAGTCGCACTGCTGCTTGGTGAAGAGGTATGCCGAGTCGGCGTTGAAGGCGGGCCCTGCGGGCTCGGCCTTGGGCTCTGAGGCGGCTGTCTGCTTGCCTGTGCTCTTGCAGCCGCAGAGGGTGATGACGGCCATTAGTGCCGCCACGATGGTGATAGTTGTGTGTCGCATGTCGTTATAGTCTGTTTTCTTGTACTTGTTTCATGAGTCTGAGCCAGTTGCCGCCCCAGATGAGCTGCAGGTCGTGGTCGTTGTAGCGCCGTCGCATGAGGTGGCGCGTGAGGTTGAGCAGCTCGCTGCTGTCGGCGAGGCCGGGCACGCCGCCGTCGCCGTCGAAGTCGGTGCCTATGCCCACGTGCTCCACTCCCATTACGCTCACAGCGTGGTCGAGGTGAGCGAGGAAGTTGAGTATGGAAGCCTCGCCGTCGAGGCGCAGGAAGCCGTGGTATGCCGTGACCTGCATCACGCCGCCGGTGCGTGCGAGCAGTCGCATCTGGTCATCGGTGAGGTTGCGCGGGTGGTCGCAGAGGGCGCGGCAGCTGGAGTGCGAGCACACTATGGGCTGGCTGCTCATCTCCACCGCATCGTAGAACGACTTTTCCGCGCCGTGGCTGAGGTCTACCATCACGCCGAGCTCGTTCATGGCGCGTATCACCTCAGTGCCGAAGGGGCTCACGCCGCCCCATGTGGCGGTGCCGCGTGCGCTGTCGCAGATGTCGTTGTCGCCGTTGTGGCACAGCGTCATGTACACTATGCCGCGGTCGGCGAAGTGCCGCAGGTTGTCTATGGAGTGCTCTATGGCCTGTCCGTTCTCTATGCCCAGCATGATGGTGTGCTTGCCGGCCAGCCTGTTGGCCTCGAGCTCGCTGGGCGTGCGTGCCAGGGCGAGGTGCTGCGGGTGCGCGTCGGCTATGGCCTGTATCTTGTCGAATATGAGGTCGGCGTATGCCCGTGGGCCGCTGACGGGCAGCGGTGCTATCTGGCTGAAGGTCTTGCCGTCCTTGGGCTGCTCGAGGTATGCCACCATGGTGACGGCCGCCTGAAGGCCGTCGTCCATCTTGTGGAGGTCTACGAGTATGTGGCTGTCGCGCGTGCCGAAGTCTATGCCCTTGGGGAAGAACATGGGCGTGTCGCAGTGGGAGTCGAGCGTGACGTGCGAGCGGTGGAACGCCTTGGCCCTGGCGAAGAGCGCGGCCTCGTCCACGAGCCACCTGAAGAGCGGCAGACCGTCAGCGCCGAGCCACTCGGGGTGCCACTGCACGCCCAGCACGGGCTTGTGGCACGCGCTCTCCACGCCCTCTATGGTGCCGTCGGGGGCCGTGGCGGTGACGCGGAGCTGTGGGCCGCAAGCGTCTACGGCCTGATGGTGGAAGGAGTTGACGGCTATCTGCCGCCCGTAACCACCGAATATAGATGCCAGCACGGAGCCGTCGGTAAGTGTCACGGTGTGCGTGGTGACGTCGCGGTCGGCATCCTGTGAGTGCTTCAGCACGCCTGTGGCGGAGGCTATGTCCTGTGCCACGTGTCCGCCCAGCGCGGTGGCGAGGGTCTGTATGCCGCGGCAGATGCCGAGCATGGGTATCTGGCGGTTGTAGGCGAGGCGCACGGTGAGCAGCTCCGCCAGGTCGCGGCGGCCGTTGACGTGCCCGAGCGATGGCAGGGGCTGCTCGCCGCTCCACAGGGGGTTGATGTCGGCACCGCCCGTGAGGAGCAGCGCGTCGATGGACTGGAGGGTAGACATTATGATGTCGGCATCGGGCACTGGCGGTATGATGACGGGCGTGCCGCCGGCCTCGGCCACGAGCTCGTAGTACTTGTCGCGCAGCGTGGCGTCGGTGAGCTCATGGTTGGCGGTGATGCCTATGAGCGGACGGCGGCGGCACTCGGGGTGACGGGTGTATATGGGGTGCAGATGCTCCTCTATGTGGTATGATTCCATGTATGCGTATTATTAATTATTAGTGATTAATTTATTAGTGATTAATTATTAGTGATTAATTATTAGTGATTAATTATTAATTATAAACCGCTATTATTCTTTTATGTCAAGAATTGGAGAAACAACGTTCGGCGAAAGCCAATTAGAGAATTTTCATTCTTACTATCCATTGTCCTATTTGATGTAGAATCAAGAATTAGAGAAAGTGTAGCGGCGGAGCAGTTACTGTAATGTGGCTCCCATCGGCCGCCGAACTTTGTCTCTCAAATTCTTGATAGTATAAGATATGGAGAAAATTCTCTAAATCTCTAATTCTTGATATAATATTATAATATATATATGTATTGCGCGTATGCGTGTAAACGGAAAATGCCACCCATGCCGCCATGGCTGTCGGCCCCGTGACGTGGGGCCGCGCCGTGTGGCGGCACTGGTGGCAGCTGTGACGGCGCATGCCGTGGCGTGAGGGGTGCGGCGAGGGACGCGTCACTCGAAGTTGACGGGTATCTCGCGCTTTATGCTCTGCTCGAGGGAGATGAGCGTCTCGGTGGACACTACACCCGGTATGCTCTGCATCTTGTTGTTGAGCAGGTCCATGAGCTGCTCGTTGTCCTGCGCGTAGAGCTTCACGAGCATGGTGTAGGGGCCTGTGGTGAAGTGGCACTCCACTATCTCGGGTATGGTGAGCAGACGCTGCACCACGTCCTTGTACATGCTGCCGCGCTCGAGGTTGAGGCCCACGTAGGTGCATGTGGAGTAGCCCAGGCTCTTGGGGTTGATGTCGAAGCCGCTGCCCGTGATGATGCCTCCCTCTATGAGGTGCTGCACGCGCTGGTGTATGGCCGCGCGTGACACGCCGCATTCGGCGGCCACATCCTTGAACGGGATACGCGCGTTCTGGGAGAGAATACTGAGTATCTTCTTGTCGAGATTGTCGATTTTATCCATTACTAAATAAGTTAAAGTTTTTTCTATACGGTAATATTAGGTTAGCAAAATTAAGCAAATAAAATGAATCGGCCAACGTTTTGCTTACAATATTTTCGCATACCACGCGTTTTGATGTCAATTAGTCAACTCGGCGTGAACTGTGTGGGCACACGCGGCACC
>JALFIM010000003.1 GCA_022775985.1 Prevotella sp. | reverse complement strand
GGACATGATGCTCGGCGCAGAGCTTGAGCTGCCCTATGGCCACTGGCTCAAGGGACTCGTATTCGAGTACCTGTACACCAAATACCAGAGCGGCCCTGTGTATCACGACCACACACCGTCAATACCCGACCACGTGGCCGGTGGCGACAACTACTACAACCACTACATATATGCAGGATGGCAGCACTGGGGACAGGTGATGGGAAATCCTCTCTTCCGCTCTCCTATATACAACACCGATGGACGGGTGGAGGTAGAGAACTCGCGGTTCACGGCTCTGCATATAGGCATCAGCGGCTCGCCCACGGCACGGCTCGACTACCGTATGCTCGCCACATGGCAGGAGGGGCTCGGTACCTACAACCGCCCGTTTGACAAGCCACTTCAGAGCGTAAGCGTGATGGCTGAGGCTTGCTACCGTCCTTGTCGCGGCTGGACGGTGACAGGAGCCTTCGGCATGGACTTCGGAAGCATATACGGCCGCAATACTGGCTTCCAACTCACCTTGGCAAAGTCATGGACTACCACGGGCAAGAGGCGGCACTGACCGTCACCCCATAACATAATACAGCAAACAAACGTTATGAAACTCCACACTACAAGGATATTCGCCGCTGCGATAATGACGGCAGCACTGGCCGCAGGTATGCAGTCGTGCGAGATAGAGACATCGCACAACGGCGACCTTGATGGCTTCTGGCATCTCACGAGCGTAGACACGCTGGCCACAGGAGGCAAGCGCGACCTGGCACACGCCAAGTACTACTGGGCGGTACAGGCCAGACTGCTGCAACTGCACAACCGCACGGAGCAGCCATACGCCTTCTTCATGCGCTTCGAGCATAAGGGCGACAGCCTGCGCGTGTACAGCCCTTACGAGGACAACCGTGCCGAAGGCGACATCAAGATAGAGAATCCGCAACGCCTCAATGAGTTCGGCATATCCGCACTTGACGAGACATTCCACGTAGACGCGCTCAACGGCAAGCGCATGGTGCTGCGAGGCAAGACCGTCACGCTGTCATTCCGCAAGATGTGACGGCACGCGCGGTAAACGCGATGTGCGCTTTGGGCATGTGATACATGTAGGCGAAAAGAAAGAAGCAATACGATAAACGTGCTATACATTGCGTGTTCTCGTATTTTATGATTAACTTTGCGCTGCGCGAAGCGCGTAAACGAAGTTCAATGAATAATTACTCTAAACATTCAAAATACTAAAATCATGAGAAAGAATCATTTTGCCATGCTCTGCATCGTGGCACTGTCGCTGGTGCTCGCACCACGCACCACCGCACAGACCACCGACGACGGATGGGTGATACCAGCCACGAGCAAGGCCAACTACTGCGGCGTGACGCTCGCCAACGGACGCATTGGCATCGTGAGCCAGCCCACGCTGTTCGGCGTGTCCGACATCGTGCTCAACGGGGTTTACGACATGAACAGCGACCACGGAGGGGTAAGCCGCATAGTACGCGGCCCCGTGTTCACCAACCTGCGGCTCACCATAGGCGGCCACGTACTCACCGACAGCGACGCCAAGGACTGGCACCAGTCGCTCGACATGCACAAGGCCGCGCTCACCACACAGTTCAGCACGGCCGACGCCACCATAAGCTATACCATGCGTGCCCTGCGCGACATGCCATACGCAGGTGCAGTGGAGGTGACGGTGACCCCCAACAAGGCTACGGACATAGAGGTAGCCAACACCCCGTCGTTTCCCAGTGAGCTGAAGGATGCCTCATGCGTCATGCAGACACTCTACGACGGACACATAGCCATGCCTATATGCACAGCCACCGCCGCCACACGCACACGCATGCACAGCGTGGCCTCATGCTCGGCGTTCGCTTTCGACAATGGGCACAAGTTGTCAGTAAGCGGCACTGCCGGACAGGCCGGCGGTCAGGGCATAGCGTTCCGCACCACGCTCAAGGCCGGAGAGCCGCTGCACTTCTGGCTCGTGGGAGCCGTGTGCTCCTCGCGCGACTTTGAGCACCCGGCGAGTGAGGCGGAGCGCATGGCCATATATCTGCAGAGGTCTGACATGGGCAGCGTCATAGCACGCCACAACGCCGAGTGGGCGCGCCTATGGCAGGGCGACATACGTATAGAGGGTGACCTGCAGACGCAGCGCGACGTGAGGCTCGCGCTCTACAACCTGTACTCCTTCGCCGGCGAGGGCACGCGCCTCAGCGTACCGCCAATGGGGCTGTCTACGACCACCGGCTACAACGGACACGTGTTCTGGGACATGGAGATATGGATGTATCCGCCACTGCTCATGCTCAATCAGGAGATGGCCAAGGCGGCTGTTGACTATCGGTTCGACCGTCTGGCCAAGGCGGAGCAGCGGGCACGTATGTTCGGCTACGACGGATGCATGTTCCCATGGGAGTGCGACGACAGCGGCGAGGAGGCCACACCGATATGGGCTCTCACCGGCACCTTCGAGCATCACATCACAGCCGACGTGGGCATAGCCTACTGGAACTACTACCGCGTGACCCGCGACCGCAGGTGGCTGCGCGACGAGGGATTCCCGCTCATGCGCAAGGTGGCCGACTTCTGGGTGTCGCGCAGTGAGCGCAACGCTGACGGATCCTACTCCATAAAGAACGTGGTGGGGGCCAACGAGTACGCCGCCAACATAGACGACAACGCCTTCACCAACGGGTCGGCAAAGAAGGCTCTCGAGTATGCAGCCGCTGCCGCCGCCACACTCGGCGAGAAAGCCGACCCGAAGTGGACGGAGGTGGCACGCAACATGAAGTTCCACTACATGCCCGACGGCACCATGAAGGAAAACGCCACATACAGCGGCGCGAAGATAAAGCAGGCCGACGTGAACCTGCTCGCCTATCCTCTCGACATTGTGACTGACAGGAAACGCGTGGAGCAGGACTTGCGCTATTATGAGGCCAAGATAGACGCCAACGGCCCGGCCATGGGATGCTCCATCCTCGCTGTGCTGTACGCACAGATGGGCGAGCGCGACAAGGCATACGACATGTTCAAGATGAGCTACGAGCGCAACCGCCGTCCGCCGTTCGGTGTGCTGGCCGAGAGCGCCAACTCACAGAATCCGTATTTCGCCACGGGTGCCGGCGGCATGCTCCAGGCCGTGCTCTGCGGCTTCGGCGGACTGCGCATCACCGACAAGGGCATAGAGCAGCTGCACCCCATGCTGCCAAAGGCGTGGAAGAGCCTCACCATAACGGGGGTGGGCAAGGACAAGAAAACTTTTGTGGTGAGATAGGCTTCGCCACAGACCGGCACACCTCAAGACGCGAAATGGGAGCCAACACGTGGTCATGCCACGTGTTGGCTCCCATTTCCTTTATAGCATCGGCACATCAGGCTGCATGCTCCGTCTACTTGACGCACAGGCAGACAACCGTCTGTACGTCAGAACTTCTTGCCGAACACGATGTTTATGAACGTCTTGAACAGTATGGAGAAGTCGAACCACCATGAGCGGTTCTGCAAGTAGTAGAGGTCGAGCTCCAGACGGCGGAGCATCTTCTCCATAGTGTCGGTGTAGCCATTGTAGAGTGTGGCGTACGAGGTGACACCGGGGCGTATCTGGTAGAGATACGTATAACGTTTGTCGTGCTCCATAATCTTGTCAATGAAGTACTTACGCTCCGGCCTCGGGCCTATGAAGGCCATGTCGCCGCGCACCACGTTCCACAGCTGTGGCAACTCGTCGAGGTGGTGCTCGCGCATGAACTTGCCTACACGTGTCATGCGTGTCTCACGCTCATGCTGGTATAGGGCAGGGCCGTCCTTCTCGGCATCTACCCTCATGCTGCGGAACTTGTATATATAGAACGGCCGACCGAAACGCCCTATGCGCTCCTGCTTGAAGATGGCAGGGCCGCCGTCCTCATGTCTCACGGCGATGTAGCATATCAGAAACAGCGGAGAGAACACCACCAGGGCTATAAGGGCCACTATGAAATCTACGATACGTTTCACGTTGCGCTCAAACTCATTCATCCCATCGGCAATGTACTCAGTGCTGCTTTCTATTTTATTATCCATTATTAATTGTTAAAGTTTCTACACTTAGATAACTCGTATAATGGGGGATTATTGTATCTGCATCTGTATTTTTTGGTCAAATGTCATCATTGTGGACGTACTCGCCGCACCCATGCCGCCGCAGCGCAGCATTACTTCCTATGCAGGATTGTCATACGGCGGTGGTATGCTGAGGTGTCAGGAGAACTCCAGGTTGAACAGCTCACGGAGCATCTTTATGGGCTTGTACTCCTCTTGCAGGGCCTCGAGTCTCTGTTGCCGCGTGAGCACAGGCTTGCGCTCCTTGGGTTCGGCGAGACGTACGCTTAGTCCTATGTTGCCGTTGTGTAGGCTCATGGCCAGCGTCACACGGATACGTCCCTTTATGGCGTTTATCTGGTCGAGCAGGTCGGTGTTGTCTACCACCACCTCCACTTCGGGAAACGTGGTGATGACGGGTTTGACGTTCTTCAGACGACTCGACAGACCTACCATATGCTGCGGCATGCGGTTGCACATAGACAGCCATTCAAACTCCAGTCGCTCATTGTCGAAACTGGCGTTCTCGTCCTTGTTCTTTACCTCCTCCACGGCCTCACCCATCTGCTTCTCCTTCCTCTCCTTGAGGGAGGAGAACGTGGTGCCGAGGTTGCCGAGCTTCAGTTTTGGACGTGCCACTGGTGCTGTGCGCTTCTCCGTAGCGGCCGTAGTGGTACCGCCGTCGCCAACGGCAGCAGCCTGTGTGGGCCTGTCAGACCTGAGTAATGGTTTGTTCCCGACAGCCACCTGCTGGGCTGCCGTACTGTGGGAACTGGCGATATGCTTGAACAGGGTTTTCAGACGCTTAGGGCAAAGCCCCGAGCCCGGCGCGTCGTCGGGCTGCGTTATCTGTGCCATCTCTATGAGCGTGAGCTCCACGAGCAGCCGCTTGTTGCTGCTCGCGCGGTACGTCACGTCGCACTGGTTGAGTATTCGCAGCGCACGGTACACGAATGTGGTGCTGCACTTCTCGGCCTGTTGCTTGAACTTCTCGGCCTGTTGCTTGCTTGTCTCGAGCAATGGCAGTGTGGACGTATCCTTGGCCATGAGCACATTGCGCAGGTGTGCGGCCAGACCTGTGACCACGTTGCCACCATCGAAACCCTTGGATATGATGTCGTTGAGCAGCAGCATAAGGTCGGCCACCTTGTTGTCGTAGGCCAGGTCAGTCATCTTGAAGTAGTTGTCGGCATCAAGTTCGTTGAGGTCGGCAAGCACTTGGTCGTAGGTGATGTTGCCCTGACAGAAACTCGCGGCCTGGTCGAATATTGACAAGGCATCGCGCATGCCACCGTCGGCCTTCTCGGCGATGAACGCCAGCGCCTGTTCCTCATAGCTGATGCCCTCCTTGGCGGCCACGTCCTTCAGGTGGCTGACGATGGTCTCTACGGTGATGCGCTCAAAGTCGTATATCTGGCACCGCGAGAGTATGGTGGGCAGTATCTTGTGTTTCTCGGTAGTGGCGAGGATGAAGATGACGTGTGCCGGCGGTTCCTCCAGGGTTTTGAGGAAAGCGTTGAATGCCGCTGTGGAGAGCATGTGTACCTCGTCTATGATGAACACCTTGTACTTGCCCACCTGTGGCGGTATGCGTGTCTGCTCCATCAGTGACTTGATGTTCTCCACGGAGTTGTTGCTGGCCGCGTCGAGCTCGAATATGTTGTAGGAACGCTGCTCGTTGAACGCCTTGCAGCTCTCGCACTCGTTGCACGCCTCGCCATCGGCAGTGGGGTTCATGCAGTTTATGGCCTTGGCGAAGATACGGGCACAGGTGGTCTTTCCCACTCCGCGCGGGCCGCAGAACAGGTAAGCGTGTGCCAGCTTGCCGCTCCTTACTGCATTGCGCAGCGTAGTGGTGAGCGACTTCTGTCCCACCACGGTGTCGAATGACATCGGGCGGTACTTACGTGCCGATACTATGTATTCTTCCATTTTCCTGATTTTGATTTTATACAAATATAGCACAAGTGCGGGGCAATGCTATTAGTTATAATTGCCAAGCCGCAACTTATATTATACATTGTAATACAAAGGTAAACATAAAATCTGATATACATGCCCATTC
>JALFIM010000002.1 GCA_022775985.1 Prevotella sp. | reverse complement strand
GCCGCTGTCGGCATGGGCTGGGATATATAAAAAAATTGCGCCGCTACTCTCTACGAGCTGCGGCGCAACCACTATGTTTAACTAAATAATTTTCGAAACAAATGAAAAGCTCACGCTCTCCATCGTCACCTGTTAAACAATCGTTTCAATTTACCTTAAACCTAATAACTAAAAACCTAAATCTATTACTACTAACCTAAACAATCTATTAACCTTTTGACGATGCAAAGGTACGACGATTTGGCTGTTTGCGCAAACAATACAACGAGAAATTTCATGTTTTCGCAATATTGTTGACATAAATCAACGCATTGTGTACGTACACAACGGCTTTCAGCCTCGTGCCGTAGCCTCGTCGCCAGCGGTGGCGTCATGGCTCCTTGGCGATGAGCACCGTGGCGTATGCCGACATGCCTTCCTCACGCCCGGTGAATCCGAGACGCTCCGTTGTGGTGGCCTTGATGGATATGCAGTCCTCGTCGGTGCCGATGACCTGTGCCAGGCATGCCTTCATGGCTGGCACGTGCGGGTTGAGCTTAGGCCGCTCGGCACACACCGTGGCGTCGATGTTGCCCACCTTGTAGCCCTTGGTGGCTATGAGGGCGACGGTCTTGCGCAGGAGCACCTTGCTGTCTACGCCGAGCGTGTCGGCCGAAGTGTCGGGGAAGTGGTAGCCTATGTCGCGCATGTTGGCGGCACCGAGCAGCGCGTCACAGATGGCGTGTATCAGTACGTCGGCATCGCTGTGCCCCAGCAGTCCGAGCGTGTGGTCTATCCTTATGCCTCCGAGCCACAGGTCGCGGCCCTCTACGAGCTTGTGTACGTCGTAACCGAATCCTACGCGTATGTTCATATATGTGATGTGGTTTGTCAGCGGCGGTGGAACAGGTCTTTTATGCCGTCCATGTCGAAGCTGAGGGTGAAACGAAGTGTCTGGTCGAGGGGGTTGCTCTTGGCGGTGGCTATGACGTAGCCGGCATCGAGCGAGAACACGCTCATCTTGAAACCCGCACCCACGGTGAAGTACTTTCTGTTGCCCTTGGTGGCTGACTCGTGGTGGTAGCCGGCGCGTACTGAGAACTGGTCGTGGTAGACATACTCACCGCCTACGCTCCAGTATATCTCCTTCAGCTCCTCGCTGAATCCGCCGGGAGCGTCGCCGAAGCTCTTGAATATGCCGCTGATGCTCGACACGTCGTAGTAGTCTTTCTGGAGCCGCTCCTGATAGTCCTCTGAGCTCTCGCCGTCTTGCTGCTGCGGGTATGTGGGAACGAGCAGCTTGTTGGCATCGGCGGCTATGGTGAAGCGGTTGTACTCGTCTATGGGCACCATGAGCGATGCTCCGAGACGCAGGTTGGTGGGTATGAACTCGCTGTTGTTGTCGCCTCCGAACGATATCTTGCTACCTATGTTGGAGATGTTGAGTCCCAGTCCGAGCTGGCACTCGCGCTGCCCTATGTTGACGTACTTCTGATAGTAGGCCGACAGGTCGGCGGCAAACGCGCTGCCGGGCGACGTGTCTGACGTGTAGTTGTACGTCAGGTCGGAGTATATCCAGCGCACGGCGGCACCGAGGGAGAAGTTCTCGCTGAGCATCAGTGAGTAGGCCACGTCGAACGACATCTCATAAGGATTGATGGTCATGCCGTTCTCATAGTTCTCCGTGAGGTACACCTCGCCGAGCGAGAAGTAGCGCAGCGATGCCGATACGGCCGAGTAGTCGCCTATGCGGTAGTAGCCCGCGAGGTAGGCCAGGTCCATGTCGTTGACAAGCTGGCGCAGCCACGGGGTGTAGTTGAGGGCCACTCCTGCGCGTGATATGGTGAAGGGGTACTTCGCCGGGTTCCAGTACTGCGACACTACGTCGGGGTCTGTGGCCGCGCCCACGTCTCCCATACCGGCCGCGCGGGCATCGGGGGCGATGGTCTGCGACGTGACCGATGTTTTTACAGGGTTGAAGATTTCCTCCTTCTGTGCTTTGGCCGGCATGCTCACGAGTGCCGCTATGGCGAGCATGAGTATTGCAATGTGATTTCTCATTATCTGTCTGCTGTTGTGTTACGATGTTATAATAACGCTGTCGGCGGCTATTTATTGCCGATGACGATGAGTTTCTTGGCCTTCGACGTCTTGCTGCTGCCGTCGCAGCTTATGCTTGCGCGGTAGAGGTACACGCCCGTCTGCAGCTTCTCGCCGCCGCCTACAGTGAGGTCCCAGTCCACGGTGTACGAGCTGTCGGTGCTCACTCCGCTCTCGCTGTGGCGCCAGAGATGCCGTCCGCTCATGTCGAAGATGTCTATCTCCACGTCTACGGTGCTGCCCGTGCGGTCGTGACTGATGACGAATGTGGTGGATGTGGTGGCGGGATTCTGCGTGCATGCCACGTCGAAGAGGCGCGGGCCGAGACCCTTCACCACGTTGAAGCGCAGCTCAGTCACAGACGAGTTGTTGAGCACGTCCCATGCCCTGAACAGCAGCCTGTGCTCGCCCGGCTCAAGCTCGGGCAGGGAGTAGTACGTGCGTCCCGACGTGTACGACCCGAAGTCGTATGAGAAGTTGTCGTTGAGGTTGTACGTCATGACCATGCTGCCGTCTATGACGAGCTGCAGGTCATGGCCTATGCCGTTGCCCGACACGTTGATGCCGTTCTCGTCCTTTATCTCCGCCACGAAGTAGGGAGTGGTGTTGACGTTGCCGCCGTTGGCAAACTGCGGTGAGTTGAGGTAGCAGTACACCGACGGGCCTATGGAGTCGTTGTCGGCAATGTCCGCTCCGCCCACTATGAAACTGTCAGTCCAGCCGTGCGCCAACGCCTGCTTGTCGGCACTCACGGCATGTATGTTGATGAGTCCCTGCTTGTCAGTGTAGTTGATGTCCTTGGGTACGGGGAACGAGAACTCGAATTGTCCGGCGCGTATGCTGTCGTTGCCTACGAACAGGTACTTCGTGCGGTCGGTGTAGGTGAACGGCTTGTCGGGGCCGTCGGTGTCGTACCGCTCGTTCCACTGGCACGTCACGGTCTCTGCCGCGTCGCGTACGGTGGCGCTCATCGTGCCGCTGAACGTGTCGTCGCCCTCTATGTGTCCGCTTACTGTGGCCACCGTGCCGGCCTTCATCTGCGGCATGTCACCGCCATCGGTGAGGCTCACGCCGTTGATGCGGTCTATCACGATGCGCCGCGAGGGCAGTGCCAGCGGCATGGCGGGGTCGCCGAGCAGCGAGTACTGCAGCTTGTTGACCGTGGGGTCGCTGCCGCTGGTGATGAGCTCGTTCTTGGCCAGGCGCTGGGCCTCGCCTATGGTCACGGCCTTTCCGTCTACGGTGCTGAGCACATGCTTCAGGTACGTCTTGTTCATGGCCTTGTTGTAGCCCGTGAACACGGTGCGCGTGGTGCCGTAGAAGGCCACGGCGCCGCCCTTGGCGTTGAGCACCGCCTCCTCACCTATGGTGGAGGTGTTGTCATCGAAGGGCAGTATGTCGCACGCCGCCGTTATCCACAGCGGCAGGTTGGTGTTGCTGAACGACGAGAAGTCGGTGATGCGCAGCACGTTCTCGTGCGATATCTGTATCTCGGAGCCGTGTCCGCCGTAGTCCATGATGAGTGCGCCGGCCTGTTGCTGCTGCTTCACCGTGCGCGTCACCTCGGGGTAGCTGAAGCCCGTGGCCGATGACTCGCGCCTGTATGAGTCCCACATCACCTTCTTGATGGTGTAGCCGGGGTAGCGCGTGGCTATGTCGTCGGCGGTGTCGTTGATGTCGCGCATGTGCATGTTCTGGTCGCCGTCGTCGCCCATGAACATTATAGTGTTCTGCCATGCGCCCGCGTTCTTGTTGGCGGAGTATGCCAGCACCTTGTCAACCATCACCTTGGCCTGTGCGTCCGTGGTCACGGGGAAGCGTCCTACGGCCACGTCGAGCTTGTCGCGTGTGTCGGGATGCAGTCCCTCGCCGTCGTCGAGCAGTCCGCAGAAGCCGTCGTCTACGTAGCAGTAGGTGGCGCTGTATGAGTTCTCGCTCTCGAAACACAGCAGATAGTCGTCGGCATTGAGCGTGCGGCAGTCTGACGTGAGCATGCGGTTGTCCCATACGCCGTCGCCGAAGAGCAGCAGATAGCGCGGCATGTCGGCATCGGTGGCGGCGCGGTCGTAGAGCATCTTCATGTAGCGGCGGTACGCGCTTACGTCGGGAGTGCCGCTGGAGAACTCGTTGTACAGCTCGTCGGCGGGCACGATGCTCACCCTCATGCCGTCGTGCTGCTCATGAAATGCCTTCAGCCTCTCGGCCTGTGCGAGCAGTTTCTGGCTCGTGGGGATGATTATCACCATGTCGGCCTGTGGGTCGGCGTGGTGGTTCTGGTTGGTGATGTTGTACACATACTCCGCCGCCGGTATGGTGGCGGCCGACAGCGAGGGCTCGCTGAGCGGCTTGTCCCACGTCACGTCTACGTAGTCGAGGCGTACGGGGCCGCCCGATGTGGTGGTGAGCTTCACGTCGCCGAAGCTGCTGAGGTCGGTGCATGTGAGCGTCACGGTCTGCTCGTTGGCCTTGTTGTAGCGCGTGGTGTAGTCGTATGGGTTGATGACGCGCAGCGTGGCCGACTTCTTCTGGCCGTCGGCGAGCTCCACCTGCACCGATGCGTCGGTGGCGGCCGTGAACACTACGGTGACGGTGGCGGCCGTGGCGTTGGGGTTGCGCTCTAATTTCACCGTCTGCGACGAGCCTACGGGTATGGGCGTGGGGTCGCAGAGGTTGCGTCCTCCGTGATACCAGGCGTAGCCGTCGTTCTCGTAAAGCGTGTGGTAATAATAGGGTGAGGGGTAGAAACTGCCCACGAACTCGGCAGAGTCTACGCGTGCCGGCTCGGCGGAGTCGTCCTGCGTGATGAAGTAGCAGCCGTAGCTGGAGTATGGGTTGCGCACGCGCCGCCCTACGCCGCTTGTCGTCCACGTCACGGGACCGTGCGCATAGAAAAGCCTCCGTCCGCCTATCGTACACGTGGGCACCTCCTTCAGGTCGTCGAGGTCGGCCAGCTCGCTGCCCACGAGCTGCTCGTTGAGCAGGTTGCCGCCGTAGCCGTATATGCGCACCTTGCTCATGTCGGTGAATCCCGCCGAGCGTATGACCTGGTCGGTGAGGCGGAACACGCCCGTAGACGGCACCCGTATCTTGGCCCACCGTCCGCTCCTAAGCACGGAGTTGGCGGCGTAGCGTGCCGCAGGAGAGTCGGCGTCGGCCTGTGTGGCTGTGCCGCTGGCAACGCGTGCCATCCTCGCCGCGCGTGCGGTGGGCTGTGCCTCCACCTTGAGCATGAAGCTCACGAGCCACTGCCAGTGGCCGTCGCGCTGCACTATGGGCATGAGCTGCGCCTCCAGGGCGGCCTGCTTGCGGTTGACCACCACGTAGCTCTCCACCTCGGGCAGGGCAGGGCGTGGTGCTCCCGACAGCCGCTTGTAGGCGGCGATGTCGGCCGGTGACATGTCTATGTATTCGGGGTACTCCACGCGTACTGTGTACACCGAGTCGGCCCATGCGCCATGCAGTGGAGTGGTGCATGCGAAGCGGGGCAGCACGGAGTCTATCCTCACGTCGTCGGGCGTGAGGTTGTGGAATGTCTGCGCCGTGGAACCAATGGCCACGAGCAGCATTGCTATGAATGAGAATAAGCGTTGGTGTATTGTCACACGATTATCTGTTAGGCGGTTTGTCACTGTGAGCCGCGTGGCGTGCGGCCCTGATATGTCACTTGCAGTTGAGCTCCAGCACCTTGCGCTCCTCTATGTACCCCTCCAGATGGTCGTCGATGTGTACGGGGCCCACGCCCACGGGCGTGCCTGTGAAGAGCAGGTCGCCCGTTTTCAGGGTGAAGAAGCGGCTGATGTATGCTATCAGCGCGTCGATGCGGAATATCATGTCGGCGGTGCATCCCTGCTGCACCGTTGAGCCGTTGATGTCGAGCAGGAAGCGCAGGGCCTGTATGTCGCGCAGCTTGCTCACGTCTATCCACTCGCCGATGGCCGCCGACCCGTCGAAGCCCTTGCACAGTTCCCACGGCTGTCCGGCGGCCCGCAACTTCTGCTGCAGCTCGCGTGCCGTGAAGTCTATGCCGAGCGTCACGGCATCGTAGTAGCGGTGGGCGAACCGCTCGGGGATGGTCTTCCCCAGACGGCATATCCTCACCACCACCTCGGCCTCATAGTCTATGCGTCCCATGAAGTCGGGTATGAAGAAGGGCTTGTGGTCTTTGAGTAAGGCTGAGTCGGCCTTGGTGAATATCACAGGCTCCTCTGGTATATATAACGTCCCGTCCAGCTCTTTATTGTGCTGGGCGTAGTTCATTCCTACTGCAAATATCTTCATCTGTATATGTCTTTACGGTGTGGGCTTATGGCACGGCGGCCGCGGATGTGCTGCCGTGTGGCCTAAGCCATGCTGTTGTACTGTCGAACCATTGCTGCGTGTACAGCCTGAGTGCTGCTGCATGTCCTGCTGAGACTCGGCCGTGTGCGGCGGCACGGTATGGCGCGTGCCTTAATATGAGAAGCGCCGGACAGGCATACTCCTCAGTGTATGTCTGCCCGGCGTCATGGCCGTCGCCGTCGCGGCGGTGTACTCCCACTGGGAATCGAACCCAGATCAAAGGTTTAGGAAACCTACGTTCTATCCATTGAACTATGAGAGCGCGTGGCTACAAGTCCATGCCTCATGGCATGCC